>CALGVL010000222.1 GCA_937930165.1 uncultured Acetobacteraceae bacterium | reverse complement strand
CCCGCCACTCGATCACCACGGTCGCCGCGCCACTGCCGGCCGGCTCCAGCGTGCAGGCCAGATCCACCTGGCCGTCCGGCACCGAGAGCGACCCATGCTTGGTCGCGTTGGTGGCCAGCTCGTTCAGTGCCAGCACCAGCGCCTGGGCCTGGCGCGGTGACAGGGCTGGGCCGCTCGCGCAGTCCAGCCGGATCCGCGCCTGCTCCCCCAGCCACGGGGCGAGCGCAGCCGCGGCTGTGGCCTGGAGCGGGGTCGGTTCCCAGGCGCTGGCGGTGAGCAGGTCATGGGTGCGGGCCAATGCTTGCAGCCTGGCGCTGAAATCCTGGATGAAGCGCGCATGGTCGCCCTCGGCGCTCCGCCGGGTCTGCACCGAGAGCGCCTGCACGGTCGCCAGCATGTTCTTCACCCGGTGGTTCAGCTCCCGCACCAGCAGGGCCTGCCGCCGCTGCGCCTGCTTCCGCGCGGTGACGTCGAGATTCACGCCGACCACCCGGCCGGGCAGGCCGTCCGGCCCCGGCTCCGCTTCGCCGCGCGATTGAAGCCAGCGGATGCTGCCATCCGGGAGCACCACGCGGAATTCATGCTCGAAGGGGCCGCCCCGTGTTGCGATCCCACGCCGGTGTGTCTCGAAGGCCTGCCGGTCATCCGGATGCACGCGGGTGAGCAGGGTGGTGAGGTCTATCCGCGTGCCCTGCGGCAGACCCCATAATTCGCGGAAGCTTTCCGAGACGATGTGCTCCGCATCGGGATTGGCGACCTCGAAGGTAGCGAAGCGCGCGGCTTCGGCCGCGCGCCGCAACCGGGCCTCGCTATCCCGCAGCGCCGCCTGGGCGATTCGGCGGTCGGTGACGTCGTTGGCGAAGCCGGCCCATTCGCGCACCGAGCCATCCGGATCCCGGATGGAGACCGCGCGGGTGAGGAAGATGTGCCAGGATCGGCTGGGCGCATGCCAGATCCGGGCCTCCGACTCGTAGAGATCCGGCTGCTCCCGCATGGCCCGAGCCCAATTCTCGCGCACCACGGGGCGGTCCTCCGGGTGGATCGCCGCCAGCCAGCCGAGGCCGCGATACTCCTCCCAGCCCTGGCCGGTATAGGCCTCCCAGGCGGGTTGCGGCTCGGTGAAATGTCCGGCGCCGTCGCGTCGCCAGGCCAGGGTCGAGGTGGCGTCCACCAGCGAGCGGTAGCGCTGCTCGCTTCTCTGCAGGTGCAGCTCCGCCTGCTTGCGCGCGGTGATGTCCATGCAGACGCCGAGCATGGCGAGCGGCCGGCCGGTCCGGTCATGGACGATCCGGCTGCGGTCATGGATCCAGCGTTCCTCACCGGAGGGGGTCCGGATGCGGAATTCGTACTCGGCCGAGCCCCCCTTCTCGATGCAGCGGCGCACCGCGGCCCCGATCCGCTCCCGGTCCTCCTCATGCACCAGCGCCAGGACATCGGAGACGCGGCGGGGCGCCGCATCGGGGGGAAGGCCGAAGACGGCGGCCAGGGCGGCATCCCATTCGATCCGGTCCTCGGCAATGTCCCAGCGCCAGATGCCGGTCCGCGATTCGCGGAGCGCCTCCATCAGCCTGGCCATGCGGCCCGAGGCACGGCGGGAGCGGAGCAAGGCGATTCCGGCGGCAAGCCCCGCGCCGGCAGCCCCGGCGGCCATCAGCCGGAGCGCCGAGGACCAAGCTCCAGAAGCCAAGCGAAACTCCTCATCCCAGAACGGAACGGCCCCTCACCGTCCCCTCTCGCAGCCGGGCGATCAAGGAAGAATGACAATCCGGCCGGATCGTGTCCGACGCAAAAAGGGGAGTGAACCGGGGATGACGCTCCGGCGATCTCGGCCGCCTTGAGATCGGAAGAGCG
>CALGVL010000221.1 GCA_937930165.1 uncultured Acetobacteraceae bacterium | reverse complement strand
ACGATGACGATGATGAAAAAGGGTCGAAATCTGATCAAGAAGAGTTGGAGATCTCCTACGTTGATTGGGACCTCGATCCGTCCTTCTCTTTGAGCCCCAAACCGAAGCGGAAACGGTCGCAGCAAATGAATAAACCCACAAACAGCCCGGGAGCGCAAAATACTTATAGCAACGATGGCGCAAACGACGATGCTGACGAAAATATGCATCATGAGATCAAGAGCGGCGAGGTTGAATCGGATGCTGATGCCGATGAGCAGGAAATTAACGTGGGCGATCACTTGGACGTTTCTCCATCACCAATTCGTGGCCCTGACCAAAGATGGATGCCGCCGGAGGCCAGCGCCGATTCAGGTTCGACTTCTTTCACCCCATTTATGCTCCCTCTTACCTCAGCTTCAGCGCCTTCTCTCCCAAAACGGCGACGATTAAACTTCGACACGGAGACGTCCACTCCGCCCGTCGACTCCTCTCGCCCTTCACAAACCGACTCGTCCAACCTGTCTGGCGAGGGTCCCATACTTACCGTCACTCCCACGCAGCGCGAGCGCATGTTGTTGGAGGTGATCAAGTCCTTGGAAGAGAAGCTCATGAAAGCCAACGAGCGCGCAGAACAGGCATGGAAAGTGGCCTGGGAGGCGGAACGGATCGGCGACCCGGCGCGGTTGGCGCTGGCGCGGCTGGTGCTGGCGCATCGCGTGCTGCCGCGCGACCCGCTGGCGGCAGCGGCGGAGGAGGCGCCGGAGTCCCTGCTGGCCAGGGCGCTGGCGGCGTGAAGGTATCTGGCCCGAGCCCGGCCGGTGATGCCGGCGCGGCCGGTATCCGGAAACTGAAGCCCGCCCGGCCGCGAACCCGGCTACTGTGATTCCATGAACCATAATCCGTCGAATGCGACAAAACGCCTGCAGACCGAACTGGACGAGCTTCGGGGCGAGATCTGCGCCCTCCGCGGCATGATCGCGGTTCTGGTCGGGCATCTGGCGCTGTCCGGGCGCGATCCGAATGCGAAGCGGGAGGAAATCCTGCGGCACCTCGAATCGATGCTGCCCGGTGCACTGGCCGTGATCGAGCAGGATGCGACGCCGGCCGCCTCCGCCGGCTTCGAGCGGGCCGTCGAAACGGTCACGCATCTGGCGCGCACGGCCATCCGCTTCGAGACCCCGGCACGGCCCCAGCCCGGCCTGGCCGCACGGCCCCCGCCGCGCCGGGATCCCGATCCGGAACGCTAGGCCCGCCTCGCCCCGATTGCGCCGCTCCGGCGGCCCAGCCATGCTGCCCCGGGGAGAGGGAGGACGGCATGGAGTGGCCCGCGCGCATCGCCGACGAGACGGAGCTGGAGGAGGTGCTGACGCGTCCCGATCCGGCGCTGGCAGCGGATCTCGCCGCCGTGCCGGGCACGCTGATGGTGCTGGGCGCCGCGGGCAAGATGGGGCCGACGCTCTGCCGCCTGGCGAAGCGGGCGGATCCGGACCGGCGCGTGATCGCCGTCGCGCGCTTCTCTGAGCCCGGGCTGCGCCAGCGCATGGAATCCTGGGGCATCGAGTGCATCGCCGCGGACCTGATGGACCGCGCGGCGCTGGCGGCACTGCCAGAGGCAGAGAACATCGTCTTCATGGCGGCGCGCAAATTCGGCTCGACCGGCGCCGAAGAGCTGACCTGGGCGATGAATGTCCTGCTGCCGGCCATGGTGGCGGAGCGTTTCGCGGCCTCCCGCATCGTCTTCTTCTCCACCGGCAATGTGCTGCCGCTGGTGCCCGTGCCTTCGGGTGGCGCCGACGAGGCCGTGCCGCCGGCGCCGGTCGGCGACTATGCGGCAAGCTGCCTGGGGCGGGAGAGGGTGTTCCAGCACGCCGCCAGCGCCCGCGGCACGCGCTGCTTCGGCATCCGGCTGAACTACGCCATCGACCTGCGCTACGGCGTGCTGCATGACGTGGCGAGCAAGATCTGGGCCGGAACCCCGGTGCCGCTGGCGATGGGCCATGCCAATGTGATCTGGCAGGGCGATGCCAATGCCTGGACGCTCAGGGCGCTGCGGCACGCCTCGGCGGATTGCCCCATCCTGAACGTGACCGGGCCGGAGACGGTCCCGATCCGCTGGCTGGCGAACCAGTTCGCGGCACGCTTCGGCAAGCCGGTGGAATTCGCAGGAGAGGAGGCGCCGGATGCGCTGCTCTCCAACGCCGCGCGGGCCTTCGCCCTGTTCGGCTATCCGCGCGTGCCGCTGCTGCGCATGGTGGATTGGGTGGCGGATTGGGTGATGCGGGGCGGGCGGGCGCTCGGCAAGCCGACGAAATTCGAGGTGCGGGACGGGAGGTTCTGATGCCCGAAGGCGCCCTGCCTCTCTCCGCGCGGGCCGCGGCGACGCGGCAGCGCATCCTGGATGCGGCGCTGGCGGAATTCGCCGACAAGGGCCTGGCCGGCGCGCGGGTGGACGAGATCGCGGCGCGCGCCGGCGCCAACAAGCGCATGCTCTACGCGCATTTCGGCAGCAAGGAGGATCTCTGGCTGGCGGTGCTGGAGAACGCCTATGCCGCGAAGCGGGCAGAGGAGCGGGCGCTGAATGTCGGCGCCCTGCCGCCGGAGGAGGCGATGCGGCGCCTGGTGGAGTTCAACCTCCGCTACACGGCGGCGCACCCGGAATTCGTGGCGCTGCTGAATCAGGAGAACATCCACCGCGCCGCCTATCTGCAACGCTCCGCCCAGGTGCCGGCCATGTATTCGCCGCTGCTGGAGGCGCTGCGCTCGGTGCTGGCGCGGGGGGAGGAGGCGGGGGTGTTCCGGCGCGGCGTGGACCCGCTGCAGCTCTACGTCACCATCGTGGGCATCGGGCATTTCTACGTCGCCAACATGCACACCCTCTCCACCATCTTCGGCGCCGGGCTGGGGACGGAGGCGGCCCTGCGCGAGCGGGAGGCGCATTGCGTGGAGGTGGTGCTGGGCTATCTGCGGCCTTGACTCGGGCCACGGGACGGGCAGAGTAACCGGACAGTTACCGGGAGGAAACCCGAATGGGTCTGCGCTGGCAGGACTGGCCCGCCGGGGTACTGGCGCGGCTGCGCGAAGGCTGCGTGATTCCGGCGCATCCCCTGGCACTGGATGCGCGCCGGCAACTTGACCCGCGGCGGCAGAAGGCGCTGTCGCGTTACTACCTGGATGCCGGCGCGGGCGGGCTGGCGGTGGGGGTGCACACCACGCAATTCGCCATCCGCGATGCCGGGCTGTACGAGCCGGTGCTGCGCCTTGCCGCCGAGGCCGCGGCCGAACAGGCCACACCGCCCATCCTCGTCGCCGGCGCCATCGGGCGGACCGAGCAGGCCGTGAGGGAGGCGCAGGTCGCGCGCGGCCTGGGCTACCATGCGGTGCTGCTCTCTCTCGCCGCCTGGAAGGGCGCGTCGGAGGAGGAGATCGCTACGCATTGCGCCAGGGTGGCGGAGGAGATGCCGCTCTTCGGCTTCTACCTGCAGCCGGCGGTGGGGGGCGTGCCGCTCTCCTCCGGCTTCTGGCGGCGCTTCGCCCAGATCCCGAATGTGGTCGCGATCAAGATCGCGCCCTTCAACCGCTACGCCACGCTGGACGTGCTGCGCGGCGTGCAGGAGGCGGGGGCAGAGGACCGCATCGCCCTCTACACCGGCAATGACGACCACATCGTGGGCGACCTGCTGACGCCCTTCGCGCTGGGCGGGGCGAAGCCGCTGCGCATCGTCGGCGGGCTGCTCGGCCACTGGTCCGTCTGGACCCGCGCGGCGGTGGAGCTGCACCGGCGCTGCCGCGCGGTGGGGGAGGGGCCGATCCCGGCCGACCTGCTGGCGCTGGACGCGCAGGTGACGGAGATGAACGCCGCCATCTTCGACGTGGCGCATAATTTCCACGGCGTCATCGCCGGCTGCCATGAGGTGCTGCGGCGCCAGGGCCTGCTGGAAGGCACCTGGTGCCTCGATCCGAAGGAAGGGCTGAGCCCCGGCCAGGCGGAGCTGATCTCCGCCGTGGCGCAGCGCTACCCGCACCTGACGGACGATGCCTTCGTCCGCGACAACCTGCATCGCTGGCTTTCCTGAGGAGACGCGCGCCATGGCGGAACGCCGCATCGGCATCATCATGAACGGCGTCACGGGCCGGATGGGGACGAACCAGCACCTCATCCGCTCCATCGCCGCCATCCGCGCCGATGGCGGCGTCAGGCTCGCCAATGGCGACCGGCTGATGCCCGATCCGATCCTGGTCGGCCGCAACCGGGAGAAGCTGGAGGCCCTGGCCCGCGCCAACGGCATCGAGCGGTTCAGCACGGATCTCGATGCCTGCCTGCGCGATCCGAAGGATGAGGTGTTCTTCGATGCCGCGACCACGCAGCTCCGCGCCGGGCTGCTGCGCAAGGCGATCGCCGCCGGGAAGCACATCTACACGGAAAAGCCCAGCGCCGACCGTCTGGAGGACGCGCTGGACCTGGCGCGCCTGGCGAAGCGGGCCGGCATCAAGCACGGCGTGGTGCAGGACAAGCTGTTCCTGCCGGGCCTGCGCAAGCTGAAGATGGTGATCGACAGCGGCTTCCTCGGCCGCATCTGCTCGGTGAAGGGCGAGTTCGGCTACTGGGTCTTCGAGGGCGACCTGCAACCCGCGCAGCGCCCAAGCTGGAACTACAAAAAGGCCGAGGGCGGCGGCATCATCCTGGATATGCTCTGCCACTGGCGCTATGTGCTGGACAACCTGTTCGGGGAGGTGGAGGCCGTCTCCTGCCTCGGCGCCACGCATATCCCGACCCGCATCGGGGAGGACGGCAAGCCCTACACCGCCGATGCGGACGATGCCGCCTATGCCACCTTCCAGCTCAAGGGCGGCATCATCGCGCATATCAATTCCTCCTGGGTCACGCGGGTGCGGCGCGACGACCTGGCGACCTTCCAGGTGGACGGCACGCATGGCAGCGCGGTGGCGGGCCTGCAGAAATGCTGGACGCAATCGCGCGTGAACACGCCGAAGCCGGTCTGGAACCCGGATGTGCCGCAGACCATCGACTTCTTCGCCGGCTGGCAGGAAGTGCCGGACACCCAGCCCTATCCCAACGGCTTCCGGGCGCAGTGGGAACTCTTCCTGCACCATGTCGCGGGCGAGGTGGAGAGCTTCCCCTGGGACCTGCTGGCCGGCGCCAAGGGCGTGCAGCTTGCCGAGGCCGGGCTGCAAAGCTGGCGCGAGCGCCGTTGGATCGACCTGCCGAAGCTGGAGGTCTGACCATGCCGAGCATCCGCCTTCCCACTGCCGAGGGCCGGCTGGAGTCCTTCACCACCAGCCCGCCCCGCGAATTCCCGCGCGCCACACCGCCCTTCCCGCGCATCGCGCTCGCCGCGGCGCATGTCGTCGCGGACCCGCTGGCGGAGCAGGATCCCTGGCTGGATGTGAAGATCGACTGGGACCGCACCATCGCCTATCGGCGCTATCTCTGGTCGCTCGGCCTCGGCGTGGCGGAGGCAATGGATACGGCGCAGCGCGGCATGGGGCTGGACTGGGCGGGCGCGCAGGAGCTGATCCGCCGCAGCCTGGACGCCATGCGCGACCTGCCGGGCGCGGTGATGGCAAGCGGCGCCGGCACGGACCACCTCGCGCCCGGCCCGGATGTGACGGTGGACGATGTCATCCGTGCCTATGAGGAGCAATGCGAGGCCGTGGAGGCGATGGGCGGCCGCATCATCCTCATGGCCTCCCGCGCCCTGGCGAAGGCGGCACGCAGCCCGGCGGATTACGAGCGGGTCTATGGCCGCATCCTCTCCCAGGTGAGGGAGCCGGTCATCATCCACTGGCTCGGCGAGATGTTCGACCCGGCGCTGGAAGGCTATTGGGGCCACCACGACCACATGGCGGCGATGGAGACGGCCCTTGCCGTCATCGCCGCCAATGCGGAGAAGGTGGACGGAGTGAAGATCTCCCTCCTCGACAAGGAAAAGGAGATCGCCATGCGCCGCCGCCTGCCGAAAGGCGTGCGCATGTACACCGGCGATGACTTCAACTACGCCGAACTGATCGCCGGCGACGAGCAGGGTTATTCCGATGCGCTGCTCGGCATCTTCGATCCCATCGCTCCGGCGGTGGGCGGGGCGCTGGCGGCGCTCTCGCGCAACGACCGTTCGACCTTCCACGAAATCCTGGCGCCGACGGTGCCGCTCAGCCGCCACATCTTCAAGGCGCCGACGCGCTTCTACAAGACGGGCGTGGTCTTCATGGCCTGGCTGAACGGACACCAGGACCATTTCGTGATGGTCGGCGGCCAGCAATCAGCCCGCAGCATCCGGCATTTCTCCGAGCTGTTCCGCCTGGCCGACCGCGCCGGCCTGCTGCGCGACCCGGAGATGGCGGTGGCGCGCATGAAGCAGCTTCTGGCCCTGCACGGGGTGGCGTGATGCCGAAGCCGGGGCCGCTCTCCCTCAACACCGTCACGGTGCGGGACCGCTGGGACCTCGCGCAATGCATCGAGGGCTGCGCGCGCCACGGCATCCCCGGCATCTCTCCCTGGCGCGACAAGCTGGCCGAAATGGGCGTGCAGCGGGCCGCACGGCGCATCCGGGATGTGGGGCTGAGCGTTACCGGCCTCTGCCGCGGCGGCATGTTCACCGCCGCCGACAAGGCCGGCCGCCGCGCCGCCATAGACGACAACCGCCGCGCCATCGAGGAGGCGCATATCCTCGGCGCTGCCTGTCTGGTCATGGTCTGCGGCGGGTTGCCGCCCGGCTCGAAGGACCTGCCCGGCGCGCGGGAGATGGTGCGCGACGGGCTGCACGAGATCCTTCCCGAGGCGCGCGCCGCCGGCGTCGCCCTGGCGCTGGAGCCGCTGCACCCCATGACCTGCGCCGACCGCTCGGTGCTCGCCAGCCTGGCCCAGGCGCTCGACCTTTGCGACGAGCTGGGGGAGGGGACCGGCGTGGCGGTGGACGTCTACCATGTCTGGTGGGACCCGGACGTGGCGCGGCAGATCGCGCGCGCCGGCAAGCGCATCCTCGCCTTCCATGCCTGCGACTGGCTGGTGCCGACCAGCGACCTCGTCTTCGACCGCGGCATGCCCGGCGACGGCGTGATCGACATCCCCCGCCTGCGCGCCATGGTGGAGGCCGCCGGCTACAAGGGCTTCGTCGAGGTCGAACTCCTCTCCCGCCGCTGGTGGGCGGAGGATCCGGACGAGGTGCTGCGGATCGTCAAGGAACGCCACACGACGGTGTGCTGAGCCGCTACAGGCTGCGCCGGAAGCGGCGCTGGCCATTCGTGGCGATGCCGTCCTCCTGCCAGCCCATGCGGCGGTAGAAGCCGGCGGCGCGCAGCTTGGGATCGGCACCTGTCTCCAGCCAGATCTCCCGCCAGCCCTGTTTCGCCAGCCAGTCCTCGGCCGGGCGGAGCAGGGCGCGGCCGATGCCCTTGCCCTCATGCTGCGGCAGGACGAAGAGGGCGAAGATCCTGCCCTCCTTCGCATCGGCAAGGGAGAAGCCGGCCTCCTCCATATCGGCATGCGCGATCCAGCCCGCGCCTCTGCCGTCCAGCAGATGTGCCACCCGGCCAGGCGTGATGCCTGCCGCGATGAGCGCCCGGTAGGACATCGCATTCTCCCGCACCGAGGTGCGGATGTGGAACATGGCGCCGATATCGGTGATGACCGCGCGCCTGATGCTGAAACTCATCCCTGCTCCGCGAATTCCTCCAGCACCGGCAGCAGGTAGCGACGTAACGAGGCATAGTCCTCGCTCATCGGGAAATGACCGAGGCCGGGCATGATGGTGGCGCGGGCGCCGGGGATGGCCTCGGCAGTGGCCAGCGTGTCCTCCGGCCGGCAGGAATAATCGTAGTCGCCGGTCAGCAGCACCACCGGGCAGCGCGCGGTGTCGATGCGCGCCAGCTTGGGGCGCAGGTCGCCCTCGCCCTTGTAGAAATGCAGGTCGCCCTTGAACACGCCCGGGCCGCCCTGCATGTAGTGCCACAGCGTCTCCCAGCGCGCCGCCTCCGGCGATCTCGGGGAGACCAGGCCGGAGACGATCGCGGCGCAGGTCTCGCCGCCATGGATGCGCGGGTGATGCAGCATGGCGGTGTCGTAATAGGGCTCGACGAAGGCGCTGCCCTGCAACCCGATGACGCCGCGCAGCGCATCGGCGTGTTCCGCCGCCAGGTCCAGCACGATGCGGCCGCCGATGGAGCAGCCCATGACCACGGGCCGGTCCAGTTCCAGCGCCCGTGCCACCGCCATGACCATGCCGGTATAGGCGGCGGTGGTCAGGCGGTATTCTTCCTCCTGCCAGCCTTCGGGCGGGCTGGACTTGCCGTGCCAGGGCATGTCGAAGGCGATGCAGCGGAAGCGGGCGGTGACCTCGGCATCGTTCAGCAGATCCCGCCACTGGCGGCCGTCGCTGCCGGCGGTGTGCAGCAGCAGCAGCGGGATGCCCTGGCCTGCCTCCTCGAAATAGAGCCGGTGCGGCCGGCCCTCCAGCGCCAGGCGCAGGTAGCGGCCGGTGATGGGTTCGATCATGGCTTCGCCCCTTCCCGCAGCAGGGCCAGCGCGCCCTTGAACCAGAAGAGATGCGCAAAGAAAGGCACCAGATCGCCCTCCAGTTTCAGCGCCCCGTGGCGGCGCAGCGCCATCAGGTCATGCCAGCCGGGCGGCGGGTCCGCCGCCAGGAAGCGGGCGAAGCCGGCCGGGTCGAGCCGCAGCGCCAGGGTGAAGGAGGGCAGGACGAAGGGCCCCCGCCGCACCGTCAGGACCTGCCCGTCCCGCACCGTCAGCAGCCAGGCAGCGGCCCCGACCTCCAGCAGCACATCCGCGTCCAGATACCGCCCCCAGCGGCGCAGGGCGGGGGTGGCGGCGATCCGGGCAGGCAGGCTTTCCACCGGCAGGATCATGGTTTCCCTCCCCGTAGTCCGCGGCCGGAACAGGCTAGCCCTGCGCGCCGCGCCGGGTCCACACCCCTGACGTCCGCGCCCGGCTGCGCTACATTATTGGCGAGACAGGAGTTTTCCGCCCGTGCATGTCACCTCCCCCGCCTTCAAGGCGAATGCCTCCCGTGCCATGCGGGATGCCGGGTTGCAGAAGGCGCTGGGCAAGGCCAAGGGCGCCTTCCTGGAACGCCGCGCCGCCGCCGTCGCCGCCCTGCCGGAATTCGAGCGGCTGCGCGACATCGGCCGCGACATCAAGAACCACACCCTGGCCCATCTCGATTTCTATCTCGAAACCTATGCCGCGAATGTGGAACGGGCCGGCGGCAAGGTGCACTGGTGCAGCACGGCGGAGGACGCCCGCGCCGCGGTGCTGGAGATCTGCCGCAAGGCCGGCGCCCGCACCGTCACCAAGGGCAAGTCGATGATCTCCGAGGAACTCGGGATCAACGAGCACCTGGAGGCGAACGGCATCCAGCCGATCGAAACGGACCTCGGCGAGTACATTCTGCAACTCCGGAAGGAAGCGCCCTCCCACATCATCGCCCCCGCCTTCCACCTGAACCGGGAGGACTGGGAGGCTGATTTCCGCCGCATGCACACCGAGCTGCCGGCGGACCGCGTCTTCCACGAGCGCCGCGACATCCTGGCCGAGGCGCGAACCCGGCTGCGGGAGCGCTTCCTCGCCGCCGATGTCGGCATCACCGGCGCCAATTTCCTGATCGCCGAGACGGGAAGCAGCGTCATTGTCACCAATGAGGGCAATGGCGACCTGACCCAGACCCTGCCGCGCGTGCATATCGTGCTGGCCTCGATCGAGAAGGTCGTGCCGACGCTGGAGGACTGCACCTCGCTCCTCCGCCTGCTGGCGCGCTCGGCCACGGGCCAGGACTTTTCCGTCTACACCACCTTCTCCACCGGCGCGCGCCGTGCAGGCGATCTGGACGGGCCGGAGGAATACCATGTGGTGCTGGTCGATAACGGCCGCTCCAACATGATCGGCACCGAATTCCAGGAGATGCTGCGCTGCATCCGCTGCGCCGCCTGTATGAACCACTGCCCGGTCTATGGCGTGGTCGGCGGGCATGCCTATGGCTGGGTCTATCCGGGACCGATGGGATCGGTGCTGACGCCCTCCCTGGTCGGCATCGACAAGACCGCGCTGCTGCCCAACGCCTCCACCTTCTGCGGCAAGTGCGAGAGCGTCTGCCCGGTGAAGATCCCGCTGCCCGGCATGATGCGCCATTGGCGCGAACGGGAGTTCGAGCGCCACCTGACGCCCTCGGCGCAACGGCGCAACCTCGGCCTCTGGGCCTTCATGGCGCGGCGGCCGGGGCTGTACCGGATGGTGACGCGGGCGGCGATAGGCGCGCTCGGGCTGATCGGGCGCGGCAAGGGGGCGCTGCGCTCGCTGCCACTGGCCGGCGGCTGGACCGAAGGGCGGGACCTGCCGCTGCCGGAGCCGGGCGGCACCTTCATGGCGCAATACGCCAAGGCACGGCGCGAGAAGCGGGCCTGATCCCATGAGCAAGGACGCGATCCTCGGCAGCATCCGGCGCGGCTTGCGGCGCGGCCCGCTGCCCGCCGACCAGCGGGCGATGCTGGAAAGCCGCCTCGCCACCCATCCGCGGCACCTGATCCCGGCCCGCTCCCGCCTGCCGCGGCCGCAGCAGGTGGCCTTGTTCGTGCGGAACGTGGAAAAGGAATTCGGCACGGTGGAGCGCGTGCCGGACCTCGCCGCCCTGCCCGCCGCCGTCGCGGACTATCTGGCGGCGCAGAACCTGCCGCCCCGCTTCGTCCTGGCGCCGCATCCGGACCTGGCCGGGGTGCCCTGGTCCGACCGGCCGATGCTGGAATTCGAGACGCGGCGCGCGGAAGGAACCGATCAGGTCAGCGTGCAGCACGGCTATGCCGGCATCGCCGAGACGGGCACGCTGATGCTCCCCTCCGATCCCGCCCGCCCGACCACGCTGAACCTGCTGCCGGAAACCGAGATCGTGGTGCTCCGCGCCAGCCGCGTGGTCGGCGCCTATGAGGAAGCCTGGGACCGCCTGCGCGCCGAACACCGGGATGCGCTGAGCGGCGGCTTCATGCCGCGCAACATCATGTTCGTCACCGGCCCCTCCCGCAGCGCCGATATCGAGCAGACCCTGGAACTCGGCGCGCATGGGCCGCGGCGGCTGCATGTGATCCTGGTGGATGACGACCCCGCCGCCCTGCCCATGGCGGATGCCGAGGTGCCGCTACGCCCGGCCGAGCCGGGCGGCCCCGCCGCGCCCGGCGACTGAGCATGCCACCATGTCCGCGCGTCATTCGAGAGGGTTGAGCGAGTACGACCGCGCGCTCTGGCGGGCCTATACGCTCAAGGCGCAGATCACGCCGCTGCCGGGCAGGCTGCCGGAGGCGCCACCCGCACCCCCGCCGCCCGCCGCTGCTGCCCCTGCGCCATCCGCGCCCGCCCCGGCTCGCCCGGCCCCGCCGCCGCCCGCACCCCGGCCCCTGCCGGAACTGCATGTCGGCACGGCGCCCGGCGGGCTGGATGCGCGCCGCTGGCGCGACCTGCGCCGCGGCCGCACCCGGCCGGATCGCATCCTGGACCTGCATGGCCGCCGGGCGCAGGAGGCCTATGCCGCGGTGCGGCGCTTCCTGGCCGAAGCGCAAGCGGAGGGGCTGCGCTGCGTCGCCATCGTCACCGGCAAGGGCTCCTCGGCGGAGGGGGGCGTGCTGCGGCGGGAACTGCCGCACTGGCTGAACGCGCCGGATCTCCGCCCGCTGCTGCTCGGCGCGGCACATCCGCATGCTGCGAATCCCGGGGCGGTGCATCTGCTGCTCCGGCGCCGGCGGCCATGACCCCCTTCGGCGCCCGGCTGCGCAGCCTGCGCGAGGCCCGTGGCGTCAGCCTGACCGAGCTGGCCACGGCGCTGCATGTCTCCCCCGCCTATCTCTCGGCGCTGGAGCATGGGCATCGCGGCCGGCCCTCGGCCGGGCTGATCCATCAGGTGAACGAGTTCTTCGGCCTGATCTGGGACGATGCGGATGAGATGGTGCGGCTGGCGCGGCTATCGCATCCGCGGGTGGTGGTGGACACCTCCGGCCTCAGCCCCGAGGCGACGGAGCTGGCGAACCGCCTGGCGCGGGAGATCCGCCGCCTGCCGCCGGAAGCGATCGCTGCCATGACCGCGGTGCTGGACTCACTGCCGCCGGAGGGCTGACCGGGCCGTGCCAGCGGGTGGCTAGTCCCGACCCGAAGCGGCCATTCGCCAAGCTGACCAGTATGCTCAGGCCGCCTCGGCCTCCCGGGTCGCCTCGACCAGCGGCCCGCCGAGCAGCCGGACCACATGCGTCACCTTGCGCCGTCCATGGGTGCGGGCGGTGACCAGGGCGCCGGTGTGGCGGTTGTCGTGAAGTTGCGCCAGGCCGAAGCCGTGGCTGCGCAGCAGCAGGAAATGGTCGGTGACGCGGACCAGATACCAGCCGGGGGCGAGGCCGTCCCGCACCAGGCGCAGCAGGTTCGGCCGCTGCTCCGGCAGGTCCAGCGCCTCATAGGGGATGCCCTCCGCCTCCAGCCCGGCCAGCAGGTCGCGCCAGTAGGCCGTAACGATCTCCCCGTCCTCCGGATACCAAGCCGGGGCAAGGCGGCGCAGCAGGGCGCCGGCGGCGCGGTAGTCCCGCCCGGTGGCCAGGGCCAGGGCTGCCGGGCCGCACCAGGGGGTGTAGCCGCCATTCTCCCCGGCCAGATCCAGATGGCTGCGCAGGCCAGCGGCGCGGTCCTGGGCAGGAGAAGCCGCTTCGGCAATGCCGGCGCGGCGGCCCGCATCGGCACGCAGATCCTCATGCTCGGCGCGCGCGCCGGGCTGGTCCGGAACACCCATGCTCTGATCCCGTGTGCTGGCGATGGCAGCACGCTTTATGCTGCGCTGCAGCACACAGAATTGTGAGATTGCATACCCCCGTCAACGGGAAAGGGCATGTCGGTTTGCAATGCTGCCTTGCGTTATCCGAGCAGCACGCCGTGCCCGCGCAGGAAGTCCAGCAGAGCCAGCAGGGGCAGGCCAAGGATGGCGCTGTGCTCCCCCTGCACCGAGCGGAACAGGTGCGGCCCCAGCCCCTCCAGCCGGTAGGCACCGACCGAGGACAGCACCCGCTCCCCCTCCGCCGCCAGATAGGCGTCGAGGAACTCGTCGGAGAATTCCCGCATAACCAGGCGTGGCCGGGCGATGTGGTGCCAGGCCCGCTCCCCGTGCCGCCAGCAGACCACGGCCGTCACCAGCTCATGCGGCCGGCCACGCAGCGCCAGGAGTTGTTCCCGCGCTGCCGCCATGTCGGCCGGCTTGTCGAACCAGCGGCCCTCGCAGACCAGCAACTGGTCGGCGCCGATCACCAGCGCCTCCGGCGCCCGCCCGGCGATGCGGTGCGCCTTCGCATCGGCCAGTAGGATGGCGGCCTCGCCGGGCGGCAGGCCCTCGGCCCGGGCGCTCTCCTTGATTGCTGCCTCGTCCACCGCCGCGGCCTCGGTGGTGAAGGCGATCCCTGCCGCCTCCAGCACCGCCCGCCGGGCGGCGGAGGCGGAGGCGAGGATCAGCCGCGGCTCCGGGCGCTGGATCATGCGCCCTCCGGGGCCGGGCCGGCGCCGAGCACCACGGCGGCGGGATCCTCCGGGGTGTGCCGCGGAGTGCTGCCGCGGCGGTGGTGCCAGGCCTCCATCAGTTGCAGCACGGTCGCTGCTGTCTCCTCGATGCTGCGGCGGGTCACGTCGATCACCGGCCAGCCGCGCTGGGTGCAGAGGCGCCGGGCGGCCAGGATCTCCGCCTTCACCGAATCATGGTCGATATAGTCGTTGGTGTCCTGCCGGACCCCATGCGCGCCGATGAGCCGCAGCCGGTGGCGGCGGATCTCGATCAGGGCGTTGGTCTCGATGGTCAGGCCGACCACGGGGCAGGGCGGGTCGTCCAGGATCTCCGGCATGGGCGTGTTCGGCACGATCGGGATGTTGGCCGCCTTGATGCCACGATTGGCCAGGTAGAAGCAGGTCGGCGTCTTGCTGCTGCGGGAGACGCCGACCAGGACCACATCGGCCTCCGCGATCCCGGCCGCGCCCTGGCCGTCGTCATGCGACAGGACGTAGTGCATGGCGTCTATGCGGCGGAAATAATCCGCATCCATCACATGCTGCGCCGCCCGCTTTTCCTTGGCGCGGATGCCGATCTGTCCCTGCAGCAGCTCCACCACCTGATCCAGCACCGAGAGGCAGGGCACACCCAGCCTTTCGCAGCTTTCCTCCAGCGCGTGCCGCAGGCTGCGGTCCACCAGGGTGAAGAGGACCGGGCCCGGCTCATGCTGCAGCCCCTCCAGCACCCGGTCGAGCTGCAGGCGGGAGCGGATGAGGCTCCAGCGGTGGTGGACGACGTGATGGTCCTCGAACCGCGCCAGGGTGGCGCGGGCGATGGAGTTCAGCGTCTCCCCCGTGCTGTCGGACACCAGATGCAGGTTGATCGTGCGTTGGGCCATGGTGGGCTGGAGAATAGCGTGGATCCCTGGGGATAACGGGGAAAAGAACGGGCGGCGAGAGCGCCGGTCGCGGATCCCGTGGAGGACTCTGTCCTTCCGCGGCACATGGGATGACTCGGGCGCCCATCCCGGCCCATTCCGGGGAGGATCGGATTCAGCACGGCGAGTCAGCGGCTTGCCGGCGGATCCTGACGTGGATGAAGCCGTGGATAAGTGCCGGGAGAATTGGCTCCCCGTTATCCACAGGACCAATACGTCGCCACCCCCTTCAAGGAATCCTGTTTTCTTGCGAGTGAGAGGGCCATGGACAGCACGAAGATCGGGCCGAAGCCCCTGCTCCGCGCCCTGGGCGGCGAGGCGGTCTGGCCGCCGCCGCTCTGGCTGATGCGCCAGGCCGGCCGCTACCTGCCGGAATACCGGGCGGTCAGGGCCCAGGCGGGCGACTTCATCGCCCTCTGCACCACGCCGGATCTCGCGACGGAGGTGACGCTGCAGCCGATCCGCCGCTTCGGGATGGACGCGGCGATCCTCTTCTCCGACATCCTCATGGTGCCCTGGGCCATGGGTCAGCCGCTCCGCTTCGCCGAAGGCGAGGGGCCGCTGCTGGAGCCGGTGCGCGACGCCGCGGCAATCGGCGCGCTGGAGGCCGGCGCGGTAGTGGAACGGGCGGCACCGATCCTGGAGACGGTGCGCCGGGTCCGCGCGGCGCTGGAGGCGGAGGCACCGCGGGTGGCGCTGATCGGCTTCGCCGGCAGCCCCTTCACCGTCGCTTGCTACATGGTGGATGGCCGCGGCGGCCGCGATTTCGCCGCGACCCGGGGCCTCGCCTATGCCGATCCGCTGCTCTTCGGCCGGCTGATCCGCAGCCTGACCGAAGCCACCGCCGACTACCTGCTGGCCCAGGCCGAGGCCGGAGCCGAGGCGCTGATGCTCTTCGATAGCTGGGCCGGGTTGCTTTCCCCCGCGCAATTTCGCCGCTGGGTGATCGAGCCGACGGCGGAGCTGGTCCGCGCGGTGCGCCGGCGCCGGCCGGAGATCCCGATCATCGGCTTCCCGCGCCTGGCCGGGCCGATGCTGGCCGAGTATGCGCAGCGGACCGGGGTGCAGGCGGTGGGGATGGACACCGCAATGGATCCGCGCTGGGCCGCAGGGGCGGTGCCGCCGGGGGTGGCGCTGCAGGGCAATCTGGATCCGCTGGCCCTGGTCGCCGGCGGCGGCGCCATGGAGGCGGAGGCCCGGTCCATCCTGGCCGCCATGCGTGGCCGGCCCTTTGTCTTCAACCTCGGCCACGGCATCGTGCCGCAGACCCCGCCGGAGCATGTCGCGGCGCTGCTGCGGCTGGTGCGGACCGGGTGATGCCGCCCGCAGGTCTTGACCCCCGCCGCCCCGGAGGCATCTGGGGGCGGAGGCAAGGATGAGCCCGATGCGACGCGTGGCAGTGGTGCTGTTCAATCTGGGGGGACCGGACGCGCCGGAGAGCGTGCGGCCCTTCCTGGAGAACCTGTTCACGGATCCCGCCATCCTGCGGGTGCCGGGCTTCCTGCGCCCCTGGCTCGGCCGGCTGATCGCCCGGCGCCGCACCCCGGACGCGGCGGCGAATTACGCCCTGCTTGGCGGCCGCAGCCCCCTGCTGGAACTGACCGAGGAGCAGGGTCGGGCACTGCAGGCCGCGCTGAACCGGGACGCCGCTGGCGAGGAATTCCGCTGCTTCATCGCCATGCGCTACTGGCACCCCTTCAGCGAGGCCGCCGCCCGCGCCGTGCGCGACTGGGGGGCGGAGGAGGTGCTGCTGCTGCCCCTCTACCCGCAATATTCCACCACCACCACCGGCAGCAGCATCCTGGCCTGGCAGGAGGCCTGCGCCGCGATCGGCCTGGATCTGCCGACCACCACCCTCTGCTGCTGGCATTCCGATTCTGGCTTCGTCGCCGCGACGGCGGCGCTGGTGCGCGCGGCCTGGGACCGGGCCAGGGCAGAACTGCCGGAAGGCGCGAAACTGCGCCTGCTCTTCTCCGCGCATGGCCTGCCGGAGAGCATCGTGAAGCACGGCGATCCCTATCAGTGGCAGGTGGAGCGGACCGTCGCCGCGGTGGCGGAGGCGCTCGGCATCGAGGGGCTGGACCACGCCATCTGCTACCAGTCCCGGGTGACGCCACAGAAATGGATCGGCCCTTCCACGGAAGAGGAACTGCAGCGTGCCGGGCGGGACAAGGTGGCGGTCCTGGTCTGCCCTATCGCCTTCGTCTCGGAACATTCGGAGACGCTGGTGGAACTGGATGTCGAGTACCGGGAACTGGCCCATAAGCTGGGCATCCCCGGCTATTTCCGGGTGCCGGCGCAGAATAGCGACACGGATTTCATCGCCGCCCTGGCCGATCTGGCCCGGCGGGCCCGCGCCAGCGACCGGGCCCTGTGCAGCTTCGCCGGCGCCCGGCAATGCCCGAAGCGCTATGGAGACTGCCCGCATGCCAAGGCTCCGGCGCGCATGAAGGAGGCGGCGTGATTCCCCCTGCTGCGGTCCTCTTCGACTGCGACGGGGTGCTGGCGGACAGCGAAGGGCTGGTGAACCGCATCGTCGCGGCCGATCTTACTGCCCGCGGCTGGCCCCTGACCGCCGCGCAATGCCAGGAGACCTTCCTCGGCATGGCGGTGCCCGACATGATCCCGGTGATCGAGGCGCGCACCGGCCCCCTGCCGCGGAACTGGACGGAGATCGTCTCCCTTCGTATCCAGCGGGCCATGCTGGCGGAATTGGAGCCGATTCCCGGTGCCCCCGCCGCGGTGCGCGCCGTGCTGGCCGCCGGCCTGCCGGTGGCGGTCGCCTCCAATGCCGGGCGGGACGAATTGCTGGCGAAGCTCGCCCGGCTCGGCCTGGAGGCGAGCTTCGCCGGCCGCATCTTCAGCTTCGAGGATGTGCCCTGCCCGAAGCCCGCCCCCGATCTCTACCTGGCCGCGGCGCAGTCCTGCGGCGCCGACCCGGCGCGTTGCGTGGTGGTGGAGGACAGCCTCGTCGGCGCCCAGGCCGGCATGGCCGCCGGCTGCCGCGTGCTCGGCCTGACGCGGGAGACCGATGCGCGGGTCTTCGAGGCGATCGGTGCCACCCCCTTCCCCGCCATGTCGGATCTGCCCCGCCTGCTGGGCCTGGAGCCCATCCCATGACCATCGACGCCCTGGCGCCTTACTATTCCTGGATCAAGGCCTTCCACCTGATCTCGAATTTCGCCTGGATGGCCGGGCTGTTCTACCTGCCGCGGCTCTTCGTCTACCACACCCAGATCCCGCCCCGGAGCCCGGAGAGCGAGCGCTTCAAGACCATGGAGCGCCGGCTGCTGCGGGGCATCATGAACCCGGCCATGATCGCGACCTGGAGCTTCGGCATCCTGCTGGTGCTGACCCCCGGCGTGGTGGACTGGAGCGCCGGTTGGTGGCACGGGAAGATGGCCGGCTTCATCGGCATGACCATCTTCCACCACCATCTCGGCTATGCCCGGAAGGACTTCCAGGCTGATGAGCGGCGGCATTCGGAACGCTACTGGCGCATCGTCAACGAGGTACCGACCCTGCTGCTGGTCCTCATTGTCATAATGGTGATCGTTAAGCCTTTCTGAAACGAGCATGATCCGGTGGCCGGGGGACTTGACCTCGTGGGAAACTATGTCCATCTGCCGGGTTGACGGGCGGCGATACGATCCCTAGGGTTTCACCGTTCCCTCAATGTGGCGGGCGCGCATCGCTGGCACCACTGGTTGGTGTGCCACGCCGCATATCCTCTCTCTGCTTTTCCCTCCTGTTCCTCGGGACATCGCCAGCCGCCGGCCCCGACCCTCTCAAGGGTCGTGTTCGCGGCACAGGCGGAAGGGCCGGGGCCTCGCGCGGGATCCTCCGCGCTGCCACCGGCGTCATTGGGAAGGGTCCCGCTCCCATCGCATCCGGACGCATCGCGCCATGCATCTTTCCGAACTGAAAGCCAAAAGCCCCGCAGACCTCCTCTCCTTTGCCGAGGAGCTGCAGATCGAGAACGCATCCTCCCTGCGCAAGCAGGACATGATGTTCGCGATCCTGAAGCAGCTCGCCGAGAACGACCAGGCGATCTATGGGGAGGGGACGCTGGAGATCCTGCCGGACGGATTCGGCTTCCTGCGCAGCCCACAGGCGAATTTCCTGCCCGGCCCGGACGACATCTACGTCTCCCCCGCCCAGGTGCGCCGCTTCGGCCTGCGTACCGGCGACACGGTGGAAGGCCAGATCCGGGCGCCGAAGGATGGGGAGCGCTATTTCGCGCTGCTCAAGGTCAATTCCATCAATTTCGAGCCGCCGGAGAACCTGCGGCACCGCATCAATTTCGACAATCTCACCCCGCTCTACCCGAACCGGCGGCTCAAGATGGAGCATCCGGATTTCGAGAGTGCGGCGAAGGGCCCAACCAAGGACTACACCCACCGCGTTATCGACCTGATCGCGCCGATCGGCATGGGCCAGCGCGCGCTGATCGTGGCGCCGCCGCGCACCGGCAAGACGGTGATGCTGCAGAACATCGCCAAGAGCATCACCGCCAACCACCCCGATGTCTTCCTGATGGTGCTGCTGATCGACGAGCGGCCGGAGGAAGTCACCGACATGGCCCGCACCGTGCGCGGCGAGGTGGTGGCCAGCACCTTCGACGAGCCGGCGACGCGCCACGTCCAGGTGACGGAAATGGTGCTGGAGAAGGCGAAGCGCCTGGTCGAGCACAAGCGGGACGTGGTGATCCTGCTGGATTCGATCACCCGCCTCGGCCGCGCCTATAACAGCGTGGTGCCCTCCTCCGGCAAGGTGCTGACCGGCGGCGTGGACGCCAATGCGCTGCAGCGGCCGAAGCGCTTCTTCGGCGCGGCGCGCAATGTCGAGGAAGGCGGCTCGCTCACCATCATCGCTACCGCGCTGATCGACACCGGCAGCCGCATGGACGAGGTGATCTTCGAGGAGTTCAAGGGCACCGGCAACTGCGAGAT
>CALGVL010000220.1 GCA_937930165.1 uncultured Acetobacteraceae bacterium | reverse complement strand
GCCGCCGCATGCGCGGACTGGCCCGGGCCGCCGGGGCGCCCGGCCGGCCGGTGCTGCTGCACGAGCCGAACCTGATCCCTCGCCCCTATGATGCCGGGCCGACCGTGGCCGTGGTCAACGACGTCTCCTGGCGGCGCGACCCCTCGGCGCATCCGGCCGATCGCATCGCCTGGATCGAGCGCAACCTGCCGCGCGCCCTGCGCCAGGTGACGCGCTGGGTGGCGATCTCCGCCTTCACCGCGGCGGAGGCGGCGGCGGAATTCGGGCTGGAACACGGCCGGATCGCCGTGGTGCCGCTCGCCGTCTCGCCCGCCTTCCGCCCGGTGGAGGCGGAGGCAGCGGCCCCGGTCCTGGCGCGGCACGGCCTGGCCGATGCCGGTTACATCCTGGCGGTCGGCACGCTGGAGCCGCGCAAGAACCTGGAGCGGCTGGCTGCCGCCCATGCCGCGCTGCCGGCGCCGCTGCGCCGCCGCTTCCCGCTGGCCCTGGCCGGCAGCATTGGCTGGGGCGGAGTGGAGGCCGGGCCACAACTCGCCCGCGGCATCGCGGCAGGGGAGGTGCGGCTGCTCGGGCGGGTGGGGGAGGCGGAGCTGGTCGCGCTCTATGCCCGCGCCGCCGCGGCGGCCTATGTCAGCCTGTATGAGGGTTTCGGCCTGCCGGTGCTGGAGGCGATGGCCTGCGGCACGCCGCTGGTCCATTCCGCCACCACCGCGGTGGCCGAGACCGCCGGCGATGCCGGCCTGGCGGTCGAGCCTGCCGACCCCGCCGCCATCGCCGCCGGCCTTGCCTCGGTGCTGGAGGATGCCAGGCTGGCTGCCCGGCTGCGCACCGCCGGGCTGGCGCGCGCCGCGGAATTCGGCTGGGACCGGACGGCGCGGCGGCTGGCCGTGATCTGGCGCGAGGCGGCCGCGGTCTGACGCGGCCCGGCGTCAGCTCCCGCGCCGCAGCAGCCGGGTGAGGCGCGCCGCATTGCGCAGCGGGGCGGTGATGCGCCATGAGGTCGAGGCATGCACCGCGGCAAGGGCTGCGGTCACGTCCTCCAGACTCCGCTGCGCGGAAGCCAGCGCATTGCGTGTTTCAGCATGCCTGTGCCGCTCCGCCTCCAGCGACGCATGCGTCAGGCGCGATTGCTCCTGCTCCCGCCGCAATTGCGCCTGCAGATCGGCGGCCAGGTCGCGGAGCATCCTCGTCTGCTCCGCCTCGGATTCGATGGCGCCCTCCAGTTGCACCATCATCTCCGAGGCTTGCAGCATCAGACTCTCGCGCAGGGCGGCGGCAGTGGCGTGGCGGCGCTCCTTCTCCCGCTGGAGCAGTTCCTCCTCCCGGCGGGCCAGGTCCTGCTTCAGGCGGGCGGCTTCCTCCGCCACGGCATCGGACTGCGCCTGCACCTCCCGCGCCAGGCGGTAATTGTCCAGGACATTGGCGGGGGCGGCGAGGCGCGGCAGCAGCAGTTCCGCCTCCTCCTCCCGGCAATAGAAGCGGTTCAGGCCATCGAACAGGGCGAAACGGTAACCTGCGGCGAGCAGCGGACCCTCCCAGGCCTCATGCGTCGGCCGGCCCTCGGCATCCACCGCCTCCACCAGCACCACCCGGGGCCGCACCTGTTGCCAGTCGGCGGAGGCGAGCACCGCCGCCTCCCAGCCCTCGACATCCACCTTCAGGAAATCGACGCCCTCGGGCGGTGCATGCTCGGCCAGCACGCGGGAGAGAGGGAGTTGCGGCACCTCCTCGGCCGGCGCCGTGGTGCGGCCGGCGGCGATGGCGCTGTCAAGCGTGCCATGCCCGCGGGTGCCGGTGGGGAAGAAGCGGATCGTCCCCTCCTCCAGCCCGATCGCGGCGCGCAGGTTCACGTCGCGCGGCCGGGCGGCGGCCAGGGCGGCATGCAGCCGGGAATCCGGCTCCACATTCACCCCTCGCCAGCCCTGTTCGTAGAAATGCAGGGTGACGCTGTCCACGATGGGGTCGCAGGCGCCGACATCGACATAGAAGCCCGATTTCTGCCCGGCAAAGGCACGGCGCAGCACGACGTCCTCGCCGTTCTGGGCGTATGACAGCATCGGTGGCAGCACGCACTTTCCCCCTCCCCCGGGTGCGGCGCCGCCCGGTGCGGCTGCGGCCTGGCTCAGCCGCCGGCCGCCTCCTCCAGCACCGCCGCGACCGGGCCATCCGCCACGATCCGCCCGGCATCGAGGCGGATCGCGCGGGTGCACCAGTCGCGCACGACCTCCATATTGTGAGTTGCCAGTACCAGGATGTCGGCATCCGAGACCAGCCGTTCCAGCCGCTCCTGCGCGCGGGCCATGAACTCGGCGTCGCCGGCCAGGAACCACTCGTCCATCAGCAGCACCTCCGGCGCCATGACCGTCGCCATGGCGAAGGAGAGCCGCACCTGCATGCCGGCGGAGTAGGTCCGCACCGGGACGTCGAGGAATTCGCCCAGACCGCTGAACCGGCCGACCTCCTCGGCCATCGCCTGCCCCTCGGCGTCCGACAGGCCGCGGAACAGGGCGCGCAGCATGATGTTCTCGCGCCCCGTCGAGTCCTGGTCCATGCCGGCGGCGGGGTCGATCAGGGTGCCGATGCTGCCCTGCACCTCCAGCCGCCCGGCCACGGGCTCATAGACGCCGGCCAGGGTGCGCAGCAGCGTGGTCTTGCCGGCGCCGTTATGGCCGACCAGCGCCACCCGCTCGCCCCGGCCGATGCCGAAGCTGAGGTCGCGCAGCGCCGAGACCACCACGCGGTTCGACTCGTCCTGCCGCAGGCGCAGCGGGGTCTTCGCCAGCAGCCGCTTCTTCAGCGACCGCGCGCCGACATGGTAGAGCGGAAATTCGATGGCCAGGCCCTCGGCCAGGATGTGCGGCATCGGGCTAGACCCAGAAGGCGATGCGGCCGCGGAAGCGGACGAAGAAGGCGAAGGCGGCGGCGCAGGTCAGCAGCGTGAAGCCGATGGCCGAGGCCCAGATCAGCAGCGGCGCGCCGCTATCCAGCAGCGGCCCGCGCACCGTCTCCATCACCGTGTAGAAGGGGTTGAGCGGCAGCCAGACCTGCTTTTCGGCCAGCAGTTCTGGCTTCCAGATCACCGGGGAGACGAAGAAGGCAAGCTGCATGACGCTGCCGACGATGGGCGCGATGTCGCGGAAGCGGGCGCAGAGCATGCCGAGGAAGAGCGCGACGGCGAAGGCGTTCACCGCCATCAGCGCGAGGCCCGGCAGGGCCAGCACCGCCCCCGGCCCCGGCAGGTGGCCGCAGGCGAGGAAGACCAGCAGGATCAGCGGCAGGCTGTGGGCGGCGACCACGGCGTTGCGGAAGACGCAGCGCAGCGCATGCACGGTATAGGGCAATGGCAATTGCCGGATGATTCCCTCGGAGGAGGTCAGGCTGGTGCAGGCATCGGTGACGATCTGGGAGATCAGATTCCAGATGATCAGGCTGACCGCCAGGAAAGGCAGGTAGTCCGCCAGCGGCAGTTTGAACAGCGCCGAATAGAGAATCCCGAGCGCCACCACCATGATGGCGGTGGAGAGCGAGAGCCAGAACGGGCCGAGGACCGAGCCGCGATAGCGGTTCCTGATATCCAGCCCGGCCAGGGCGGCGGCCAGGCGCCACCGCCGGAAGCCGGTGGCAAGATCCTCCAGCGCGCGTTCCAGCCGGCGCGGATGGCCAGCATCGCAGACATAGAGAGGGCCGGCTGGCTGCGGGGTCGGGCGCATGAGCATGGCCGCGCCTATACCCTGCCGCTCCGGCCGCCGCCAGCTTCAGGCGGCGGCCGGTCGCCGCCTGTTCAGCGGAACTTCTTGCTGCCGGCCGGGGTGGCGTAGCCGGAAGGCGGATAGCCCGGCCCGGCATGGGGGGCGGGGGCATCGGCCGCCCGCATCAGCCGGGCGCGGTCGCCGAAGGAGATGGCCACCCGCTCGCCCGGCTGCAGGCCAAGTTCATTGGTCTGGACCACGGTGAAGTCCGGGCCGCCGCCATCCGGGCGGATCACGAATTCGACGGCCTCGCCCTGGGTCAGCCCGCGTTCCGCCAGATAGCCGGCCCCGGCGCCAACCAGGCCGCCGAGGACGCCCATGGCCGTCCGGGCCCGCCAGTCGCCGCCGACGGTGCTGCCCAGCACGGCGCCGCTGACGGCACCGGCGCCGGCGCCCAGACCGCTCTGGCTGCCGGCGATCTGCACCGGCCGCATCCCGACGATGGTGCCGTAGCGGAGCTGCGCCGGCATGCCGATGCTGCCGGCGGTGTAGGTGGTGTTGGTGTTGGTGGGCGCGCAGGCGGCGAGGCTGCCACCCAGGGCGAGCGCCAGGATTGCGAGGCCGGCCAGGCGACCGGGGCGGGCGCCCCAAGGGACGGGTGAACGAAACATGGCGGAATCCCGGAAGACGACGCGGTAACGATAACAGACGAGGCCGGGGCCTGTCCTGTCAATGCGAGTCTCTCCGTTGCAACAGGCAAGGATTGGCAAAAACAAAGTATTGCGAGGGCAACTCGGTCTTGCCTTGCAACCGGACTCGCGTGTAGCTCTCGGCGGTTGAGGACGCAGATTGTCCGCCAGGTCTTCGGGGCGGCCTGGGATCCGAGCCGTGGGGGCGGCGCGGATCCGGGGGGGCAGGCTTCGGGAACCCGGTGGTCCCAGACCCGACGGAGCGACAGGGGATGCCCCAGGGGACGCCGACTTGCACGTGGAATTCGCGCGGGGCCGGGGGGCTGCGCCAGGGCGGCCTTGCCGCGGGCGCGGCTGCCGCGCGCCGGCTGCGGCCGGTGGCGGCGCTGTCCGTGCTGGCGCTGCTGGCCGCCTGCGGCGGGCAGACGACGCAGCAGCCCGCCTCCGGCCGCGCCGCCGTGACCTATGGCGGCTACAACCGGCCTGCCAGCTACGATCCCCCCGGCCCGCCAAGCGATCCCTGGGGGCCCTGGATCCGCGAGGCTTCCC
>CALGVL010000219.1 GCA_937930165.1 uncultured Acetobacteraceae bacterium | reverse complement strand
AGGGCGGCGCAGAGATTGGCGCCGCCGCCGGGCAGGGGCAGCAGCCCGGCATAGCCGCCGGAGAAGGGCAGCAGCACCACCTCGCCCGCCGGCGCCATGCCATGCAGGTGCAGCTTCAGCCCGAGCGCCGCCGGAAGCGATCCCCGCCGCGGATACCCGCGCATCCCATGCTTGCCGGTAGCGAGGACCAGATGAAGCGCGCCTGCCTCCCCCTGGGTCAGCCGCAGCCGCCATCCGCCGGATGTCGCCTTCGCTCCCAGCACGCCCATGCCCTGATGCAGTTCCACCCCCGCCGCCCATGCCGCCTCGCGCAATGCGCCGTCCAGGATGCGGCGCGGCAGCGCCCAGGCCGGGAAGGGCAGCGCCATCGCCGCCTCCCGTCCGCCGGCGCCGAGGCGCAGGCGATGCAGCGGCACCGCGCCCAGACCCGGCAGGTCCAGCCCCAGCCGCGCCAGGGCCGCCGCCGCGTCGGGGCCGAGGAATTCGCCGCAGACGCTCTCCCGCGCCCCGGCGGTGCGCTCCAGCAGCAGCACGCGGCGGCCGGCGCGGGCGAGGGCGATGGCGGCGGCGCAGCCGGCCGGGCCGGCGCCGATCACCGCCACCTCGGCCGAGGTCATGCGCGGATGGTCCCGACCAGCCAGCGGAAAGGGAAGGCGCGGCTGATCTCCGCCGCCACCCCGGCCTGGTCCAGCAGGCGCTGCCAATCCGCGCGCCGGAAACCGCGGGCGATGGAGACGGTGCTGTCATGCACCACCATCGGATCCATGCGCAGCAGCCGCACCGCGCCCCAGACGAAGCCCCAGGGCACCACATGCCGGTGCAGGTCGCTGATGAGCCAGCCGAGCCGCGCCCGCTCGTCGATCCAGCGCAGGAAGCGCACCAGTTCCGGGTCGCGCAGATGGTGGGTGAAGAGGCTGCACAGCACAAGGTCGAACCGCTCGGCCGGGTCGAGGTCGAAGAGATCGGCGGTGATCCAGCGCGCCGGCGTGCCAGCGGCCAAGGCGTAGCGCCCGGCCCAGGGGTTGCGGTCCAGCCCGGTCAGCTCCATCGTCAGGCCGCGCTGCCCGCCCCATTCCGCGATGGCGCGCAGCATGTCGCCGCCGCCTGCGCCGACATCCAGTACCGAGAGCCGCTTCACGCCGCTCCGCGCCGCCACACGGTCCAGCCAGCGCAGCGTGGGACGGTAGGCCAGGCTCATGCGGTTGATGCGCGCCAGGTCGCGCAGCGCCGAGGCGAATTCCGCCTCCGTCGTCGCCGGGTCGTCCATCCATTCGGAGGCGGTGCTGCGATGGCGCATCTTCGTCAGTCCACGGTGAAGCGCATGGCCTCGGTCGAGAGGCCGGGGCCGAAGGCGAGCGCGCAGCCCCGCTGCCCAGGCCGCGCCGTGCCGAGCATGCGCTGCAGCACGAACATGACGGTGGCGGAGGACATGTTGCCATACTCCCGCAGCACCGCGCGGCTGACATCCAGCGCCGCATCAGGCAGGGCAAGCCCCTGCGCCACGGCATCCAGCACGCTGCGCCCGCCTGGATGCACGGCCCAGAGCGCCACTTCCTCCGGCGCCACGCCGCCCGTGATGCGCGCCGCCTGCTCCGGCAGGGCGCGCGCGAGCGTCAGCGGCAGCAGGCCGGACAGGGTCATGTCGAAGCCGGAATCGCCGATGCGCCAGGTGATCTGGTCCCGCGCCTCCGGCACCAGCGCGGCGTGGAAGCCATCCATGCGCAGCCCCTCCGGCTCGGCGCTGACCAGCGCCGCGCTGCAGCCATCGGCGAAGAGCAGGAAACACAGCAATTGCCCGATATCGGCGCTCGGCTGCAGGTGCAGGCTGCACAATTCGAGGTTCAGCACCAGCACCCGCGCGCGGGGATCGCTCCGCACCGCCTGCCAGGCCAGCTTCAGCGCATTGATCGCGGCCTGGCAGCCCATGAAGCCGACCACGGTGCGCTGCGTCTCCCCGGGCAGGCCGTAGCGGCGGATCAGCCAGTGATCCAGGCCCGGCGCAACGAAGCCGGTGCAGGTGGCCAGGATCAGATGGGTGATGCGTGGCGCCTCCCGCTCCAGGCCCAGCGCGTCGCAGGCGGCTTCGGCCAGGGCCGGCGCCTCGGCCTCGTAGCGCGTCATGCGCGTGCCGGTCGGCGGGAAGCATGCCTGCCGGTAGAAGCCGCAGACCGTGCCGCGCGCCTCCGCATCCGGCTGCAGCACCGAGTAGCGGCGCTCGATCTGCGAGCGTGCCATCAGCCGGGCGAAGGCATCGCGCGTGCGCGCATCCGTGATCTGCCGCCCGGCGAAGCGACGGAAGGCATCATGCACCTCATGCCGCGGCACGGCGGTGGCGATGCGGTTGATGTGCGCTTGTATCACAGGCGGCAGATGGGCGCTGCGGCGGATGCAACACCCCCCGTTGCCGGGTGATTGATCCGCATCGACCGAGCACCTGCCGCGTTGCAGGTGGTGCGACCCGGCTCCGGGACGGTTGGCGCCCCGGGGGTCATTCCGGGTCCGCACCACACGGACCAAGAAATGTGGATGCCAACAAGGCTGGGAGACGTCCGATGATGAAGCGGTTCGCGATGCTGCTCGCGGGCGCGCTGCTATGCGCCCTGACCGTCCAGCTCGCCCGGGCGCAGGAGCGCCTGCGAATCTCGCTCGACACCAACCCCAACCATATCAGAAACGAATCCGTCGAGATCTTCGCCCAGGAGCTGAAGAAGCGGGTCGGGGACCGTATCCAGGTGGAGGTTTTCCCCAGCGCGCAGCTCTACCGCGACCGCGACGTGCCACGTGCCTTGCGGCAGGGCTCGGTGGAAATGGGCATTCCCGGCACCTGGCAGCTCGACGGCGTCGCGCCGAGCACCGCCATCACCAGCCTGCCGATGTTCTACGGGGTGGATGCCGAGACGGTTCACAAGCTCGTGGACGGCAAGCTCGGCGAGGCCATCAACCGCAACATCGAGGAGCGCCTGGGGGTGAAGGTGCTCGGCCGCTGGTTCGACCTCGGCTTCAACCATCTCTACAGCACCGCGAACCCGATCAGGCAGTATGCCGATATCGAGGGCAAGAAGGTCCGCATCCCCGGCGGCTCGGCCAATGCCGCGCGCATCCGTGCGCTGGGCGGCAGCCCTGTGCTGATCCCCTGGCCTGACCTGCCGCTGGCGATGAATCAGGGCGTGGTGGACGCGCTGATCACCACGCATGAAAGCGCCTTTACCGCGAAGCTCTGGGACAGCGGCATGCGTCATGCCTTCGAGGACCGGGAATTCTTCGCGCAATACGTGCCGATGCTGAACCGCCGCTTCTGGAACCGGCTTTCGCCCGAGTTGCAGAAGGCGGTTACCGAAGCCTGGGACGTGGCGGTGGAGATGGAGCGCCGCAATGCCGCCAAGGCGCAGGCCGATGCGCGCCAGGTCCTGATCGAGCACGGCGTGCAGATGGCGCAGCCGAGCGAGGAGGCCGCCGCCGCCGCTCGCCGCCGTCTGCTGGCGGTGCAGGACCAGGTCGTGTCCGACATGAAGATCGAACGGGATCTGGTGGAACTGGCGGCGCAGCAGCTGCGCGAGGCCAATGTCGATTTCTGACATCACCGGCGGCAACCCGCCGGCGGGGACGGCAGGCGCGGGGGAGGCGGAGGTCGTCCCCGAGGCACGGCAGCCGCTCTTCGACCGGCTGGAGGGCATCCTGACCGGGCTCTTCGCCGCGGCGGCGCTGCTGCTCTGCTGCCTCAACATCCTGCTCCGCAGCCTCGCCCCCGACTACGCCATCGAATGGGGCGACGAGGTGCAGGTCTATCTGGTGATCTGGGCGGTCTGCCTCTCCTTCGGGGCGGTCACCGCATCGGGGCGCCACATCAAGGCCGACTTTTTCGTGGAGCGGCTGCCGCCCGGCCTCAACCGGGCGGCGGCGGTGCTCTCGGACGTGCTGGGCCTGTTCATGGCGGCCCTGCTGGTCTGGTACGGCGCGGCGGTGGTGCTGGATGCCTATGATTTCGGCGATCTCTCGACCACCTCGCTGCGCTTCCCGCTCTGGATCTACTACCTGGCGCTGCCGGTGGGCGCCGCGCTGATGGCGCTGCGCTACCTCATCCGCCTTCTGCACGCTGCCTTCGGCCGGGCGAGGGGGGAAACATGACAGGGGTCGTTGGCGCCGCCACCCTTGCGCTGCTCGTCCTCGGGGTGCCGATCTGGCTGGTACTCGGCGCCAGCGCCACGGCCTTCTTCGCGCTGGATCACCAGCCGCTGGTCGGCATCGCGCAGAAGGTGATCGACGAGTTCAACTCCTCCACCCTGCTTGCCGTGCCCTATTTCGTCGCCGCTGCGGTGTTCATGGAGCGCGGCAATGTCGCTCGTGCCCTGATCGGCGCGGCGGAGGCCTGGGTGGGCAGCGTCAGCGGCGGGCTCGGCCTGGTCTGCGTGCTCTCCTGCACCATCTTCGCGGCGATGTGCGGCTCTTCCGTCGCCACTGCCATGGCGATGGGTACCCTGCTGGTCCCGGCCATGCTGCGGGCGGGCTATCAGCGGGACTTCGCCGCCGGCATCGTTGCCTCCTCCGGCACGCTTGGCATCCTGATCCCGCCCAGCCTCGCCTTCGTCATCTATGGCGTGCTGGCGGACCAGTCGATCACCCGGCTGTTCCTGGCCGGCGTGCTGCCGGGGCTGCTGCAGGGCGGGCTGATCGCCGGCTGGATCCTCTACCATGCGCGCCGCCACGGCTATGCCCGGCAGGAACCCATGCCAGTGGCGGAGAAGCTGCGCCGCACGGTGCAGGCCATCCCGGCCCTTTCGGTGCCCGTCATCGTCCTGGGCGGGCTCTATGGCGGGGTGGTGACGGTCACGGAGGCCGCAGCGCTCTCCGCCGTGGTCGCCATGCTGCTTGCCGTCTTCGCCTATCGCGGCGTCATGGCACGAAACTTCCTGTCGGTGCTGGCCGAGGCGATCCGCAACGCCGCGGCCATCATGATCATCATCGCCATGGCCCTGGTCTTCGGGCATTGGGTGACGGAGACCGGAGTCGCCCGCGACGTGGTCGGATATGTCACCGGCAGCGGCATCACCTGGTGGCAATTCCTGCTGCTGGTGAATGCCGGGCTGCTGCTGCTCGGAATGATCCTGGAAGTCTTCTCGGTGATGCTGCTGACCCTTCCGGTCATCATCCCGCTGCTGCAGCCGCTCGGCATCGATCCGGTGCATTTCGGCGTGTTGATGGTGGTGAACATGGAGCTGGCTCTGCTGACGCCGCCGGTCGGGCTGAACCTCTTCGTCATCGCCGGCATCACGAACGCGCCGCTGGCCGAGGTGGTGCGCGGGACCGCGCCCTTCCTGGTGCTGATGCTCCTGCTGCTGCTTGCCATCACCTACATACCGGAATTGTCGCTCTGGGTGCCGCGGCTGTTCTATGGCTGAGCGGCCAGATCTGAAGCGGCGCGGCCAGGCTGCAAGACCCTGGAACAATGCCGCCCCGCCGGACGTTGCGGCGGGCATGGCCGCCGATCTGTTCGCTGCCCATGCCGACCCCGAAGCCGCCCTCGCCGCCCTGCGGGAGGAGTTGCGCGGTGCCAACAGCCTGCC
>CALGVL010000218.1 GCA_937930165.1 uncultured Acetobacteraceae bacterium | reverse complement strand
GATGCGGACCGTGACCAGCCGCGAGAGCCCCGTCGCCGGATCCAGCCTCGGCGCCCGACGGAAGCCCCCATCCACCACGATGCGCACGCCGGGCACGGTCAGCGAGGTCTCGGCGATGGAGGTGGCCAGCACCACCTTCCGCCGTTCCGAAGGCCGCAGCGCCCGATCCTGCTCGGCCGGCGGCAATTCGCCATGCAGGGGCAGCACCTCCGCATCCAGGCCGGAGAGGCGTTCCTGGGTCCGGCGGATCTCGCCCCAGCCGGGCAGGAAGGCCAGCACATCGCCGGGATGCTCGCGCAGCGCCGCGCGGATGGCACCGGCCATGGCCTCCGGCAGGTCGCGCGGGTCCTGGAGGTCGCGGGCGCGATGCTCGACCTGCACGGGGAAGGCGCGGCCCAGGCTTTCCACCACCGGCGCATCCCCCAGCAGTCCCGCGAAGGCCGCGCCGTCCAGGGTGGCGGACATGGCCAGCAGGCGCAGTTCCGGCCGCAGCGCCCGTTGCAGGTCCAGGCAGAGCGCCAGCGCCAGGTCGGTGTCGAGGTTCCGCTCATGCGCCTCGTCGAAGAGCACGGCGGCGACGCCTTCCAGGCCGGGATCGGATTGCAGGCGACGGACCAGCAGCCCCTCCGTCACCACCTCCACCCGCGTCGCCGCCGAGACGGCGCGGTCCAGCCGCGTGGCGAGGCCGATCGTCCCGCCGGGCTGCCCCTCCCCGGTCAGTTCCGCCATGCGCCGGGCGGCGGCGCGGGCGGCGACGCGGCGGGGCTCCAGCACCAGCAGCTTGCCGCCTCTGGCCCAGGGCTCGTCCTTCAGCACCAGCGGCACCAAGGTGGTCTTGCCAGCGCCGGGCGGCGCAACGAGCACGGCATTGGACCGCTCGCGCAGGGCCGCGGTCAGGGCCGGCAGCGCCTCGGTCACCGGAAGGTCGGGAAGCATGGAATGGGGTCTAGCCTGCCATCACCCCGGGCGAAAACGTCCGGGCGGACCGGCGGCCCCGTCCTGGGCGCTTGAGGTCGGTAACCTGTAGTTGTATTTCTTCAGCCAGATAAATTCGGGTCCGACAGAAGGTGCCGGAGGGCGTCCGGCCCGCGTGCCAGGGGATCCTTAGTTTCATGATCAGGCTCGTGCTGCTGCTGCTCGGCGCGCCCAGGCTGCGGGAACACTGGCTGTTCCTGCTTGGCTTCGGCCTGTTCGGCACCGCGCTCGCCATCGCCATCATCGGCGACGCCATGGATGGCGTGACCGTCGTGGCCACCAAGACCTTCGGCTGGATTCTCCTCATCGATGGACTGGCCGGCCTTGCCCTGAAGCTGTTCGGCCGCCACCGCGCCAGCCGCTTCGACCTGGTTCGCGGGCTCGGTCTGGTCCTGCTCGGACTGCTGATCCTCGACTTCCCCTGGAACAACGAGATCGCCAACAGCCTGCTCTTCGGCCTCGCCTTCCTGATCGACGGGGTGGCGCGCATCGTCACCGCGGCCGTGCTGCGCTTCCGCGGCTGGAAGCTTGTGGTGGCCGGCGGGGTGGTAGAGCTCGGCCTCGCCGCCCTGGCCCTGGCGAGCTGGCCGGTTTCCTACCATAAGACGGTGCCCCTCTGCATCGGCGTGCTGCTGCTGCTCTCCGGCTGGACGGTGCTGCGCCTGGCCCTTGCCCTGCGCCGCCTGCCGCCCGGCGCCTCGATCCTCGCCCTGCCCACCTTTGGCCGGCGCTGCTGGTACGGCAGCGCCGCCAGCGTGCCGGCGCCTGCCCCGGCGGGCGGGCGGAACCCGCCGCTGATCCTGCATGTCTGGACGCCACGGGGCTCGGTGGAGGAGGCAGTGCGGGCGCGGCGGCCGCTGGTGGATCGCTGGATCGCGGCTGTGGACAGCAAAGGCCGGATCTCGACCGGCCATGCCGCGCTGGAACTCGCGCCGGATGTCTATATCAGCCACTACCCGGCCACCGAGATCGACCGCAGCCCGGCCGACCTCATCCGCGTGCTGCGCGCCACCGCCGACAACGACGTGCCCGGCCGCTTCCTCTCCTCCTACCGCGAGGAGGTGGAGGACTGGGTGGAGGCCGATGCGCATGTCGTCTTCGAACGCTTCAATGCCGCACGGCTGCGCGCCCATTGGGCCGAGTATTCGCAGGACAACACCTACAACCTGACCCGGCGGAACTGCTCCGTCGCTGCCGCCCTCGCCCTCGACGCGGCGCTGGAGGGCGTGCTGGCCGAGGGGCCGCTCTGGCACCGCCTGAGCAGCCTGCTGGTCAATCCCGATCTCTGGGTGGCCGCGGCGGTGCGTCATCGGGCGGAGACGATGACCTGGACGCCGGGCCTGGTGCTCGACTACGCCCGCGCCCTGCAGCGGGTGGTCAAGCCGCCGCCCATCGCCCGGCGGGTGCGGCTGCGCGACTCCGTCCGGCGTATCCTGCGCGCCCGCGCGGCGCTGCGGGCCAACGGATCGCTCGGGCCGCTCTCGGCATGAGCGCGCCCCTCCTCGGGGCCGGCAAGCCGTCCGGCGCCCTGCAACTCTCCCGCGCCGCGGTTATCGCCACCGCGGCGGTCTTCGGCCTGACCTACAGCCTGACCGCGCCGCTGATCGCCCTCGACCTCGCCGAGCGCGGCCTCGGGGAAACGCTGATCGGCGCCAATGCGGCGATGCATGCCGTCGGCGTGCTGGTGACGGCGCCGCTGCTGCCGCGACTGGTTGCGCGCTTCGGCGCGCGGGAGATGGTGCTGGGCGCGCTGCTGCTGGCTGCCGCAGTGATCGCGCTGTTCCCGGCCATGCCCTCGGTCTGGCTCTGGTTCCCGCTGCGCCTGGCGCTGGGCTGTGCCTCGGAGGTGCTCTTCGTCCTCTCCGAGACCTGGACCAACCAGTTGAGCGAGGAGCGCAGCCGGGCCCGCGCCATGGCGGTCTATACTGCGGCGCTCTCGCTCGGCTTCGCGGCGGGGCCCCTGATCCTTTCCGTCACCGGCACGGCGGGGAGCCTGCCCTATCTGGTCGGCGCGGCCCTGGCCCTGGGGGCCATGGCGCTGACCGCCTCGCCACGAATCATTGCGCCGCATTTCGAGGAGCCGCAGGCCGGCAGCCTCGGCCGCGTGCTGCGCCTGGCGCCGGTCGCCATCGCCACCACGGTTCTGAACGCGGCAGTGGAGACGGCGGGCCTCTCCTTCCTGGCCCTCTATGCCATGGGCGCGGGCTGGGAAGAGGCGGAGGCGACGCGGCTGATCTCCGCCCTGATGTTCGGCGCCATCCTGCTGCAACTCCCGATCGGCTGGCTGGGGGACCGGATGGACCGGCGGCGCCTGACCCTGGCGCTGGGAGTCATGGCGGCGGCCGGGGCGCTGCTCTGGCCGCTGGTGCTGCACCAGCCCTGGCTGGCCTATGCGGTGGTCTTCACCTGGGGCGGCGTCTTCGTCGGTATCTACACCATGATGCTGGCGGTGGTCGGCAGCCGCTTCCAAGGGACGGAGCTGGTGGCGATCTATGCGGTGATGGGCCTGACCTGGGGCGCCGGGGCGCTGCTCGGCCCGGCGCTGGCAGGGGTCGCCATGGACCTGCTGCCGCATGGCCTGCCGATCTTCGCCGCCCTGGCCTGCGCCGCCTTCGTCGCCTTCGCCCTGCGCAGCCGCGGCGAGGCTTGAGGCGGCATCCGGCCGGCTGGCCCGCCGATCCGGCGGGCCACGGCCCCGCCATGCCCGAACAACTCTTCATCGAGCTGCCACGGCCCCGTCATCCTCCTGCAAAGCCTGCGCCGGATAACGCCGCCGGTCCGACAAGGGGGTTGCCGGTTTCATGCTTCAGCTCATGCACGAGGTTCCGCGGCGCATGCGCCTCTCGGCGCCGCAGCTCCGGGGCGATGGCCGCGGGACGGTGGCGTTCCGGGCCCGCCTCCAGATGGTCGAGGGCGTCACCGCGGCGGAGCTCAACCCGCTGACCGGCAGCGTGACCGTGCATCACGACGGCCAGCCGGGGACGCGGGAGCGCATCCTGCGCAGGCTGGAGGAACTCCTGGGCACCCCGGCCGCGGCGCCGGCCCGCCCCGGCGGCAGGATCGTGGAGATGGTCACAGTTGCGCCGACGGAGCGCCTCACCCGGCGCCCGGTCCCGGCGGTTGCCGCGCCGACCTGACCCCGGACCCTGTCCGCCCGGCGGGCGGTCATGGCCGCCATCCCGGGCCGGGGCTTGCCTTTGCGGCGCCGGCAACCGTTCTATGCCGGTGACATGCCACGCCTGCTGTTCGCCGCCCTGCTCCTGCTGCTCGCCCCCGCCGCCCAGGCGGCGGAAAGCGAGGCCCTGCGCTCCCCCCGCGCGGTCGCCAGCCTGGTCGCGGACCAGAAGGCGGTGGCACCTGGCCAGCCCTTCCGGGCCGGGCTGCGGCTGCGGCTGGCGCCTGGCTGGCACACCTACTGGAAGAATCCCGGCGATGCCGGGGCGCCGCCCGAGATCGCCCTGACCCTGCCGGAAGGCGCCGAGGCCGGCGGCATCGCCTGGCCGGCGCCGCAGCGCATCCCCTACGGCCCACTGGTGAATTTCGGCTACAAGGGAGAGGTGCTGCTGCCCTTGCGGGTGACGCCGCCCGCCAGCCTCACCCCCGGCGAACGTTTCACTATTGAGGCCGAGGCGAATTGGCTGGTCTGCGAGCAGCTCTGCATTCCGGAGGAAGGCCGCTTCCGCCTGGATCTGCCGGTCGCCGCCACCCCCCGGCCGGATGCGGAACTCGCCCCCCTCTTTACCGCGGCCGAGGCGGCGGAGCCCCGTCCCTCCCCCTGGACGGCCCGTGCGGCACTGGAGGGCAGGCGCGGCAGCCTGACGCTGTCCGGCGAGGGGCTGTCCCCGGCCATGGTGCGGGAGGCTGTTTTCTTCCCCGATGACAGCGGCCTGATCGACAATGCCGCGCCGCAGCCGCTGAGCTTCCGCGATGGCGCCCTGATCCTCGGCCTGACCCGGCCGGAAGGTGCCCCCGCCCCGGCGACGCTCTCCGGCGTGGTGGCGCTGACCGATGCGGCCGGGGTGCGCTCGGCCTACAGCCTCGCCGCGCCGGTGGGAGGCGTGCCGGAGACGGGCTCCGCCCCGGCGCTGCTGCCGCTCTGGCAGGCGCTGGGCTGGGCCTTCCTCGGCGGTCTGCTGCTGAACCTGATGCCCTGCGTCTTCCCGGTGCTGGCGATGAAGGCGATGGCGCTGGCCCGCCTCTCCGGCGCCGCCAGGGCGGAGGTGCGGGCGCATGCCGCCAGCTACACCGCCGGCGTGCTGGCCACCTTCCTGGCCCTGGCCGGGGTGCTGATCGGGCTGCGCGCAGCCGGGGTCGCGGCGGGCTGGGGCTTCCAGTTCACCTCCCCGGCCTTCGTCGCGGCGCTGGCCTGGCTGATGCTGGCGGTCGGGCTGAACCTTTCCGGCGTCTATGGCATCGGCGGGGCGGTCGGGGCGGGCAGCGCCCTGGCGGCGCGCGGCGGACATCTCGGCAGCTTCGCGACGGGCGCGCTGGCGGTGCTGGTCGCCACCCCCTGCACCGCGCCCTTCATGGCGGCGGCGGTCGGCGCGGCGCTGGCCATGCCGCCGGCGGCGACGCTTGCGGTCTTTGCCACGCTGGGGCTTGGCCTGGCCGCGCCCTATGCGGCGCTGGGGCTGTTCCCCGGACTGGCGCGGCGGCTGCCGCGACCGGGAGCCTGGATGGAGCGGCTGCGGCAGGGCCTGGCCTTCCCGATGTATGGCGCCGCCGCCTGGCTCGCCTGGGTGCTGGCGCAGCAGGCGGGGCCGGAGGGGCTGGCGCTGCTGCTGGCCGGGGCCGTGCTGCTGGGCTTCGCCGCCTGGGCACTTGGCCTGGCGCAACGCAGCGCCGGGGCCGGCCGGATGGCCGGGCGCGCCGTGGCGCTGGTGGCAGCTTTCGGCACGCTGGCGCTACTGCCGGGGCTGGCCGCCGCGCCCGCTCCTGCCGCCCGGGCCACCTCAGCGGGCATCGAACCCTGGTCCGCCGCCCGCGTCGCCGCCCTGCAGGCGGAGGGGCGGCCGGTCTTCGTGGACCTCACCGCCGCCTGGTGCATCACCTGCAAGGTGAACGAACGGCTGGTGCTGCAATCCGCTGCGGTCCAGACCGCCTTCGCCGCCCGCAACCTGGCCTATCTCCAGGGCGACTGGACCAATGGCGACCCCGCCATCACCGCGCTGCTGCGCGAGCATGGGCGGGAGGGCGTGCCGCTCTACCTGCTCTACCCCGCCGGGGGCGGCGCCCCCACGGTGCTGCCGCAGGTGCTGACCGAGGGCATCGTGCTGCGGGCGCTGGAGGGGGTGTAGGGATTTTCAGCGCGCCAGGCCGGGATCCTGCATCGGCATGGGCATGGACATCCCGGTGCCGGCATCGGCGGGCATGACCATGCCGCCCCCGGCCGGGAAGGTGGGCAGGGCCCGCGGCATCCAGATCACCAACGCCCCATAGGCGATGAGGGCGACGGCCGCGATACGTGCCATCCGGCGGCCGGCGGGCAGCGTCTTCTCGGCGAGGATCAGGGCAGTGATGGCCGCCATGGCGGCAATGTTCATCATGCCGAGCGGGAACAGGATGACGAACAGCAGCCAGCAGCAGCCGAGGCACCAGGCCCCGTGCAGCAGGCCCATCCGCAGGGCGCCCAGCCTCCCGTCGCGCCAGGAGGTCATGATGAAGGCGGTGGGCGAGCGGCATTTCGCCAGGCAGGCATCCTTCAGCGGCGTGAGCTGGTAGAGGCCCGCCAGGATCAGGACGCCCCCGCCGATCCGGGCGGCCGCAGTCGGCGACAATGCCGCCCGCGCGGCGAGAGCCTCGGCCAGCCCCGCCATCGCCCAGGCGGCCAGGCCGGCGAGCGTCCAGACCAGCATGTAGCCCGCCACGAAGACCCAGGTGGCGACGAAGGCCTCGCCGCGCTGCCGCCTTCCTGCCTGTACCTGATGGAAGGTGAGGATCATCGGCGCGGCGGCCGGGAACATCATGGCGACCATCATCACTACCCAGATCGCCAGGAAAAGCGGCGCGCGCAGGCCCATTGTCGGCGAGTCCATCGCCATCCCGCCCATGCCGGGATCCGCGTCCGGCCAGGCGAGCAGCAACGCCCAGGCCGCCGCCGCCAGGGCGAGGAGCAGAACCAGCACCGCATTGCGCTGCGCCGCCAGCGGGGCGGTCCGGGCACGGTCCATGGCGGCGCCTCCCCGCGCCAGGGCGGCTAATTCGACCAGCTGATCGGGGCGTAGTGCCCGTTCCTGCCGGAATTGTCCCAGCGCATGCCGTGATCGGCAAAGCGGCTGCCCTGGCCGCCGACCGCGAGGGCCATCCGGTCCGGCGCGACCGGATGGCCGAGCGCCGCCCAGGCCTCGCCGCTGCCATGCATGGTCGGCAGTGGCTCGACCTTCAGCTCCATGACGCCGGGAATCTCCGCCGAGCGGGTCTTGCCCTGGATGGCGTAGCGGATCGGCACCTTCCGCACGCCAAGCTGCTTGCCGACCAGGGGCGCGAAGGCGGCCATGGGACCGCCCTCGGTCCCGCTGAAGATCGCACCGAGGGCCTCGGTCTGCCGGTCGTCGGCGCGTTCGTCGATATAGGCGGCGAGCGACCAATTGCCGTCCGCCATGGGACCCGGCGTATGGCCGACCAGGACGACATTCAGCCCGTCCAGCGGCACCCCGTCATAGCTGCCCTTGTCGATGTGGAAGGCCAGGGCGACGTCGCACGTCCCCTGGCTCGGCCGCACCGTCAGGGGCGCGGCGGGGGAGACGAGGCAGGGGCAGACCACGTCGCAATTGCAGTTCTCGAAATAGTCGCCGGAAAGCTGCCACTTCTTCTGGATTGCCATCCTGGGATCCTCCGGTCCGGCGTGGATGGTGGCGGACGCGCAAGCTGCACCCGCGCATCCCGGCCCGGCGATCACATTCCCCGGCACCATGCCGATGCCGCCCGCCGCGCCCCTTCCGGCAGGCGCCGGGCCGGCCTTCCGGCACCGGATCGGGCCGGTTCCGCAACCCGTCATTGCAGCGCCGCCAACCGCAGGCTATCGCAAGCGGCTGATGGATGCCGTCTCCCGCGACCCAAGCGAAGCCCTCCGGCCCCGCCGCCTCCGGCGCGGCAAGCCGCTGCGCTTCCGGCCGGCCCTGCCGGGCGGCGCCTTCGGCGACATCTTCAACGAACGCCCGCTCGGCGGCCGCATCCGCGCCATCCGGCGGATGCTGATGTGCCTGCTCTGGACCCTGGTGTCGATCCCGATCCAGGCCGTGCTGATCCGCCTGCCGGGACATGGCAAGGTCGCCTTCGCCCGGATCTATCACGCCGTGCTTTGCCGGCTGATCGGACTCCGCGTGCGGGTGATCGGCACCCCCTGCCAGGATCGGCCGGTGCTGTTCCTGTCCAACCATTCCTCCTGGCTGGACATCCTGGTGCTCGGCGGCGTGCTGGAGGCCTGTTTCGTCTCCAAGGCCGAGGTCCGGGGCTGGCCGCTGATCGGGATCGTGGCAAAGCTCGGCCGCACCGTCTTCGTCAGCCGCAACCGCCGCGCCACGGGGCGGGAAGCGGATGAGATGCGCAAGCGGCTGAATGCCGGCGACAGCCTGATCCTGTTCCCGGAAGGGACCAGCGACGACGGTACGCGGGTGCTGCCCTTCCGCAGCTCCTTCCTGGCCGCCGCCGATGCGGCGCGGCAGGTACAGCCGGTTTCGGTGGTCTATGACCGGTTGGGCGGACTGCCGGCCTGCCGGCGGGACCGGCCGATCTTCGCCTGGTATGGCGACATGGATTTCGGCAGCCATTTCTGGCGCCTGGCCCGGCGCAGCGGCGCCGGCGTCACCGTGCTGCTGCACGAGCCCTTCAGCCCCACCATCCTGCCCAGCCGCAAGGCCCTGACGGCCGAGAGCTGGCACACCGTCTCCGCCGGCGCCGCCCTGCTGCGGCAGAACCGGCCCGCCCGGCCGCTGCCCACGCCGCTGCCGCCCTCCGTCCCGCGTGACGAAGCCAAGGCTTGACCGGCGCGGCGCGGATGGCCGAGTCTCATCCCGTGATGCGATTCATTCGCCTTCCCGGGCTGCCGCCCGGGCCCTTCGCGGCTTGACCCCGGCCGCCGCCTTGCGCATCTGCGCCGCAGAACCCGGTGCCAGAGGGCATCCGGGCTTGTGGAGTTCAGCCTAAGCATGACTGGAACGGCGGCGCCCCCCGAAACGCGCAAGCGGCTCTTCATCCGCACCTGGGGCTGCCAGATGAATGTCTATGACAGCGCCCGCATGGCGGATGTCCTGGCGCCCATCGGCTACGCCCCGGCCGAGACGCCGGAGGGGGCCGATATGGTCATCCTCAACACCTGCCACATTCGGGAGAAGGCGTCGGAGAAGCTGTTCTCCGAACTCGGCCGGCTGCGCGCCGCCAAGCGGGCAAAGGAGGCGGCCGGGGGCCGCATGGTCCTGGCCGTGGCCGGCTGCGTCGCCCAGGCCGAAGGGGCGGAGATCACCGCCCGCGCCCCCTGGGTGGACATCGTGCTGGGGCCGCAGACCTATCACCGGCTGCCGGAGATGGTGGCCCGCGCCTCCCGCGCCGCCGGCGCGGTCATCGAGACCGAATTCCCGGTGGAGGCGAAATTCGACCACCTGCCGGAAGCCGCGGCGCCGCAGGGGGTGACGGCCTTCCTGACGGTGCAGGAGGGCTGCGACAAATTCTGCTCCTTCTGCGTGGTCCCCTATACGCGCGGGGCCGAATTCTCCCGCCCCGCCGCCGCCGTGATCGCCGAGGCGGAACGGCTGGTGGCCCAGGGGGCGCGGGAGATCACCCTGCTCGGCCAGAATGTGAACGCCTATCACGGAGAGGGCCCGGATGGCGGGACCTGGGGCCTCGGCCGGCTGCTGCGGGCGCTGGCGGAGATCCCCGGCCTGCTGCGCCTGCGCTACACCACCAGCCACCCGCGCGATGTGGACGAGGAGCTGATCGCCGCGCATCGGGACCTGCCGCAGCTCATGCCCTTCCTGCACCTGCCGGTGCAGTCCGGCAGCGACCGGGTGCTGGCAGCGATGAACCGGGGCCACAAGGCGGCCGACTATCTCCGCATTGTGGAGCGGCTGCGGGCGGCGCAGCCGGATCTGGCGCTCTCCTCCGACTTCATCGTGGGCCATCCGGGGGAGACGGCGGCCGACTTCCAGGCGACCCTCGCCCTGGTGCGGGAGGTAGGCTTCGCCCAGGCTTTCAGCTTCAAATATTCGGCCCGCCCTGGAACTCCGGCTGCCGGCGCGCCAAATCAGGTGCCTGAAGAGGAGAAGGACTCGCGGTTGCAGGAGCTTCAGGCCCTGCTACGGGAACAGCAGGACAGCTTCAGCCGTTCAAGGGTCGGGATGACGATCCCTGTCCTCTTCACCGGCCCTGGCCGGCATCCGGGCCAGATTCTCGGCCGGTCCCCCTGGCTGCAGCCCGTTCATCTGAACGCCCCCCTTTCCTTGGTCGGCACCATTGCGCCGGTCACGGTGCGGGCCGCCCTGCCCAATTCGCTCTCCGGCTCGCTGGCCGCCGGGGAAGCGTCCCCCCATGACCAGCACGACGAGGAGCCCGCTCCCGCTTGACCACAGCCGCCATCGCCCTCCGGCCTGGGGATGCCCGCGCCATGCTGCGGCCCTCCCCCTCTCTCCCCGAACAGCGGTCCGTCACCCTGCAGTTCGATGACAACGCCCTGCTCCCGCTGCTCTATGGCGAACATGACCGCCATCTGGCGCGGATCGAGCAGCGGCTGGGGGTGCGGCTCGGATCCCGCGGCAACCGATTGACCATCGCGGGCGCGCCGGAGCGGACGGAAGTGGCGGAGGCTGCGCTGCGGTCGCTCTGGAAGCGGCTGGAGAAGGGCCAGTCCGTCAGCACCGCCGATGTGGAGGCGGCGCTGCGCATGGCCGAGGGAGAGGCGGAGAACGACCCCCGCCTGCCCCTGCAGGACATCCCGGAGATCCGCACCCGCAAGGGCGCCATCGCCCCGCGCAGCCCGGCCCAGGCCGCCTATATCGAGATGCTGGCGCGGCAGGAGATGGTCTTCGGCATCGGCCCCGCCGGCACCGGCAAGACCTACCTGGCCGTGGCGCAGGGCGTTGCCATGCTGCAGGCGGGCCGGGTGGACCGGATCGTGCTCTCCCGCCCGGCGGTCGAGGCCGGGGAGCGGCTGGGCTTCCTGCCCGGCGACATGAAGGAGAAGGTGGACCCCTATCTCCGTCCGCTCTATGACGCGCTGCACGACATGCTGCCCGCGGAACAGGTGGCCCGCCGGATCGGCTCGGGCGAGATCGAGATCGCGCCGCTTGCCTTCATGCGCGGGCGGACGCTGGCGCATTGCTACGCCATCCTGGACGAGGCGCAGAACACCACCCCGGCGCAGATGAAGATGTTCCTCACCCGCATGGGCGAGGGCACGCGCATGGTCATCACCGGGGACCCGACCCAGGTGGACCTGCCGCCGGGGCAGCAGAGCGGCTTGCACGACGCGCTCCGCATCCTGGAAGGCGTCGAGGGAATCGGCGTGGCGCGCTTCGCAGAACGCGATGTGGTGCGCCACCCGCTGGTCGCGCGGATCGTCGCGGCCTACGGCCGGGCGGATGAGGCCCGGAGGGGGAAGAAGGACAGAGATGGACCCTGGAAGTAGCACTCCCGGCGGCGCGTGGGGCCTGCCCCTGACGGCCGCTGGGATGCGACGGATTGATCCCTTCGATCAGACTGAGATCGAGGTGATCCTGGCGGAGCCGGGCTGGCGCCGGCTCCTGCCGCGGGCCGAGGAGCTGGCCCGCCGTGCCGCCCGCGCTGCGCTGCGCGAGGAAGGCGCGAGTGGCAGCATCACCGTGCTGCTGGCCGACGACCGCGAATTGAAGCGCCTGAACGGCGAGCATCGCGGCAAGGACAAGCCGACCAATGTGCTGAGCTTCCCGGGTAGCGCCCCAGGCTATCTGGGCGACATCGCCCTGGCGCTCGGCGTGGTGCGGCGGGAGGCGAAGGCGGCGGGCAAGCGGCCCGCGGTGCATTTCGCGCATCTCGTCGCGCATGGCACGCTGCACCTGCTGGGCCATGACCACCTGACCGCCGGCGAGGCGCGGCGGATGGAACGCGCGGAGGCCCGCGCCCTGCACCGCCTGCGCCTGCCCAATCCCTGGAAGGACAGTTCGGGGCGAGGTGCGGCATGAGCAGCACCAACGGCCACATGCGCAACGGCGCGCATGCGGCGGCGCGGGACGGTATCCTCTGGCGCCTGCAGAGCCTGCTGCGCCGGCGCGAGGCGGAAAGCGTCCGCGACCGCATGGAGGAGCTGATCGAGGAGCCCCCGGCCCCGCGCGGCGACGGCGAGGCGGAGCCCGGCAACGAAGATCTCAGCGCCCAGGAACGGGCCCTGCTGCGCAACGTGCTGAGGCTGCGCGGCAAGACGGCCTATGACGTGATGGTGCCGCGCGCCGACATCATGGCGATGCCGGAGGACTTCACCCTGGAACAGGCCATCCGCCTGATCCAGCGCGACGGGCACAGCCGCTACCCGGTCTATCGCGGGCAGCTCGACGACATCGTCGGCATGGTCCACATCAAGGACATCTTCTCCATGGTGGGGCGCGAGGGTCCCTTCGACATGAAGGCGATCCTGCGCAAGCCGCTGCTGGTGGTGCCCTCCATCCCGGTGCTGGACCTGCTGCTGCAGATGCGCCAGGCGCGCATCCACATGGCGCTGGTGGTGGACGAGTATGGCGGCATCGACGGGCTGGTGACGATCGAGGACCTGGTCGAGACCATCACCGGCGACATCAGCGACGAGCATGACGAGCCCGGCCCGCCGCAGATCGTGGAGCGGCCGGACGGCACCATCGAACTGGATGCCCGCACCCCGATCGAGGATTTCGAGGCGAAGCTCGGCCCGGTGCTGACCGAGGAGGAGCGCGCCGCCGATATCGACACCGTGGGCGGCCTGGTCTTCACCCTGGCCGAGCGGGTGCCGGCGAAGGGGGAGCTGGTCTCGCATCCCTCGGGGCTGGAATTCCGCGTGCTGGATTCCGATCCGCGCCGCATCCGCCGGCTCCGGGTGCGGCCGCCGGGCATCCAGCCGCAGCGGCAGGCGGCGGAATAGGGAACCCGCATCGGTTCCCCGCGCTTGCCGTCAAGCAGGCGAGAGGCCGGCCGCTGACCGGGCCGGCCGGCGAGGACACGGGGGGTGCCGCATGGCTTTCAAGGGCAGGCCACCGGGCAGCGGATCGGGCGAGATGTCCCGCCGGACGCAGGCGTTGCGTCCGGCCATCGCGCTGACCCCGCAGGAGGCGGCGAAGGCCCGCGCGCTTCGCCGCCGGGGCGAGGCGCCGGAGATGATCGCCGCCCGCTTCGGCGTGCCGCTGGAGGAAGTGGAGAAGGCCCTGGTGCAGATGCGCAGCCCGCGGCCGGAGACGACGCGCGGCACGCTGAACGTCACCCTGGCCGCCCATCGCTTCGTCATGGGGGAGCGCCGGGGCAGCGAGCCCATCTGGCAAACCATGGACCGGCTGGTGGATGAACTCATCCGGCTGCGGGCGGAGGCGGAGGAGCGCTCGCGCACCGCTCCCGCCCCGCGCCGGGCCGCGCCCCGACCCGAGAACTGGCTGCCGGGCCTGCTGCCGGAAGCCTGAGGCGGCCCGGCCGGCGGAGGCTGGACAGCGCCGCGCCGCAGCGTCTTCATGCCGCCCGCGACACAAGGGGGGGATGGCATGATCGAGGCGCGGATCGGAAAGCTCGTCATGGTGGCGGGGCTGGCGGGCTTCGCCGGGCTGGTCACGCTGAACAACCTGGTGGATTACGGATCCAACTACGCCTTCGTCCGGCATGTCCTCAGCATGGACACGACTTTCCCGGGCAATGCGCTGACCGGTCGGGCGATCACCACGCCGGCGCTGTGGCATGCCGCCTATCTCCTTATCATCGCGCTGGAGGCGCTGACCTGCCTTGCCTTCGCCTGCGGCGCCTTCGCCATGGCCCGGCACCTGCGCGACCGCACAGGCGAATTCCGCCGGGCGCTGCGCTTCGTCTGGGCCGGGGCCAGCCTCGCCTTCCTGCTCTGGTTCATCGGCTTCATGGTGGTGGGCGGCGAATGGTTCGCCATGTGGCAGTCGAAGGACTGGAACGGGCAGCAGGCGGCCTTCCGCTTCTATGTCACGGCCATGCTGGTCCTTCTGGTGGTCGCCCTGCCGGAGGAGCGGTAGCGCCGCGGGCACCGCCCGCCCCGCCAGCGCGTTCGGGAGGCATGGCCGCCTCCCCTTCCCTCTCCTCTCCTCTGCCCGCCGCCGCCCCGGCGCCCGGGAAGGATCCCTTCGACATCGACCTGGTCTTCCGCCTGCTGCGCGAGGCCACGGCGGATCTGCCCAGGGCGGCGATGTTCGAATTGCGGGACCGCGGCTACGGCTCGCCCTTTGAGCAATTGGTGGCAGCCCTCGTCTCCGCCCGCACGCGGGACGAGACGACCATCCCGGTCTGCCTCCGCCTCTTCGCCCTGGCCCGGACGCCGCAGGCCATGGCGGCGCTGCCGGAGGAAAGGATCGCGGAGGCGCTGCACGGCGCCACCTTCCCCGAACCCAAGGCGCGCGACATCCGCGCCCTTTCCGCCCGGATCGCCGAGGCGGGCGCGGTGCCGGACAGCATGGAGGGGCTGACGGCGCTGCATGGCGTCGGGCCGAAGATCGCGGCGCTGACCCTCGGGGTGGGGTTCGGCAAGCCGGCGATCTCGGTGGACATCCATGTCCATCGCATCGTCAACCGCTGGGGCTATGTCGCCACGAGCACGCCGGAGCGGACCATGCAGGCGCTGCAGAAGATCCTGCCGCAGCGCTACTGGATCGAGATCAACGAGCGCCTGGTGCCCTTCGGGAAGTTCATTTGCACCGGCGAGCGGCCGAAATGCTCCACCTGCCTTCTGCTGCGACAATGCCGGCAGGTGGGGGTGACATCACACCGGTGAGGCACCGGCGCTACTCGTCCCGTCTCGGCCGGGCCAGCAGCCGGCCCATGGCATCGCCCACCGTCAGTTCCCCGGCCAACAGGTCCGCCACCGCGGCGCAGATCGGCAATTCCACCCCCACCTGCGCGGCGCGGGCGACGATGGCGGGGGCGGTCGCCACGCCTTCCGCCACGCTGACGCGGCCAGCCAAGGCTTCCTCCAGGCTGCGGCCGCGGCCGAGTTCGGTGCCAAGGGAGGTGTTGCGGCTGCCAGGCCCGGTCGTGGTCAGCAGCAGGTCGCCCAGGCCGGAGAGGCCCGCGGCCGTCTCCGCCTTGCCGCCCAGCGCCACGGTCAGGCGCGACAATTCCGCCAGACCGCGCGTGACCAGCGCCGCGCGGGCATTCTCGCCGAGCCCCGCCCCGATCACGGCACCGGCGGCGATGGCGATGACATTCTTCGCCGCGCCGCCCACCTGCACGCCCACCGGGTCGTCGCCGCCATAGATGCGGAAGCCCGGCGAGGCGAGCAGGTCCCCCGCCCGGTTCCGCAGATCCGCATCGTGGCTGGCGATGACCGTCGCGGCGGGCAGGCCGGCGGCGACCTCACCCGCGAAATTCGGCCCGGAGAGCACGGCGGCCGGAGCCTGCGGGCGGACCTCGGCGACCACCTCCAGCGGCAGCTTCAGCGTGCCCTGCTCCACCCCCTTGGCGCCGATCACCAGGGGCAGCGCGGGTTCCGGCAGCCTCTCCAGCACCGCGCGCATATGCTGCGCCGGCACGGCGACGATGGCCAGCAGCGCCCCATGCATCGCCGCCGCGGCATCGCCGGTCACGCTGATGGCGGGCGAGAGCCGCGCCCCCGGCAGGTGCCGCGCATTCTCCCGCGTCTTCTGCATCGCTGCCGCACGCGCGGGGTCGCGGGCCCACAGGGAGACGGCCATGCCAGCCCGCGCCGCCTGGATGGCGAGCGCCGTGCCCCAGGCGCCGGCACCGAGCACGCAGATCTTCGGGCGGGTGGGCATCCTATTCCTCCGCGATGCGGGTCATGGCCCAGCCCTGGCCCGGCTCGCCCTCGGCCAGCCGGGCCAGCAGCGCGGCAAGGATGGTGCCGCCTTCCTCCTCGAAACGATAGGGAGGATTGGCGAGCAGCAGGCCGCAGCCATTCAGGCGCCGCGGGTCCGTCGGTTCCCGCAGCCAAAGTTCGGCCGCCACCAGGTCGCGCACGCCGCTCTCCCGCAGCGCGGCATGGAAGCTGCGCACCGGGGCGCGGTGCTTGATGGGATACCAGGCGGCCTGCACCGCCGCCCGGAATCGTTGCGCGACCAGGGCGATGCCGGCAGCGAGGCGCTCGAACTCGCCCTCCTGCTCGAAGGGCGGGTCCAGCAGGATCAGGCCGCGCTTCTCCGGAAAAGGGGTGAGGGCGCGCAGCGCCTCCCAGGCGTCGCGGTGGTGGACGGAAACCTGCGGGTCGGTACGGAAGCGGGCGCGGAGGGTGGCGTGATCCTCCGGATGCAGTTCCACGCAGACCAGGCGGTCCTGCGGCCGCAGCAGGGCGCGCACCAGGGCGGGGGAGCCGGGATAGCGCGTCGGCGCCCCGGCGGCGCGGATCAGGGAGACATAGTCCGCCAGCGGCCCCTCGGTGATGTCCAGCAGGCGGCCGATGCCGCCTCGCCATTCGCCGGTCCGCTCCGCCTCCGGTGCCGAGAGGTCATAGGCGCCGATGCCTGCATGCGTGTCCAGCACGCGAAAGGCGGTCGGCTTGCGGGAAAGCGCCCGCAGCAGCCAGACCAGCAGCGCGTGCTTTACGCAATCGGCGAAATTGCCGGCATGGAAGGCGTGGCGGTAGTTCATCGCGCGCGCTCCGGCGCGTCAGCGCGTCAGGCGGGGACGCCCGGATGCACCGGACGCGCCACCTCCCCATGCCGTGTCTCCGTGGGTAGGCAGAGCGCGGCAATGGCGGGCGCGACATCCGCCGGTTGGCGGAGCGTCGCCGGATCCTCGCCCGGCATGGCCATGGCGCGCAGCCGCGTGGCGACCGGACCGGGATCGAACAGATTCACGCGCAGGTTGCTGCGCGCCACCTCCTCGGCCCAGCTCCGCACCAGATGCTCCTGCCCCGCCTTGCCGGCGCCATAGAGGCCCCAATAGGCCCGCGGCCGGGCCACCACGTCATCCGTCAGCACCACGGCACGCCCGGCCGGCGCGACCCGCAACGGCGGGTCACAGGTGCGGATCAGCCGCCAGCAGGCGGAAAGGTTCACCGCCAGCGCCTCCTCCCAGTCGCGCGGCATGATGTGCGCGGTGGGGGTCAACTTCGCCAGCACGCCGGCCGCATGCACCAGGATGTCCAGTCGCCCGAAGCGCTGAACGATGGAAGGGCCGAGCATGTCGACCTTCTCCGCATCCCGCATCAGGTCGAGCGGCAACAGCGTCGCCTGGCCGCCGAGGGCGCGGATCGCGTCGTCCGTCTCCTCCAGCCCTCCCTGGGTGCGCGCGGTCAGTACGCAATGCGCGCCGAGCCGCGCCAGCTCCACCGCCACCGCGGCGCCGACGCCGCGAGAGGCGCCAGTGACCAGCGCGACCGATCCTTCCAGGGGTTTCATCGGGTCGTGCGAAGGTACGCTCATTGAGATGCCTGCAGGAGGGAAAGCTGCCGCTCCGAATTGTCCTGCTGGTCGGTCAGCGGGATGGCGTAGTCGCCGGTGAAGCAGGCATCACAATAGACGGGCTTCGCCGGGTCGCGGCCCGGTTTGCCGAGCGCGCGATACAGCCCGTCCAGCGAGATGAAGGCCAGGCTGTCCACGCCGATGATGTTCGCCATCTCCTGCAGGTCGTGCTGCGCCGCCATCAGCTTGGCGCGCTCCGGCGTGTCGATGCCGTAATAGCAGGAATGGGTGGTGGGCGGGGAGGAGATGCGCATATGCACCTCCTTCGCCCCGGCGGCGCGGACCATCTCCACGATCTTGCGGCTGGTGGTGCCCCGCACGATGGAATCGTCCACCAGGATCACCCGCTTGCCTTCCAGCATCGGCCGGTTGGCGCTGTGCTTCAGCTTCACGCCGAGATGCCGGATCTGGTCCGTCGGCTCGATGAAGGTGCGGCCGACATAGTGGTTGCGGATGATGCCGAGCTCGAAGGGGATGCCGCTCTCGGCGGCATAGCCCATGGCGGCGGGCACGCCGGAATCCGGCACCGGCACCACCACATCAGCCGGCACGCCGCTCTCCCGCGCCAATTCGGCGCCGATGCGCTTGCGGGTCTCGTAGACCGGGGTGCCCTCCACCACGCTGTCGGGACGGGCAAAGTAGATGTATTCGAAGATGCAGAAGCGGTGCTGCTGCCGGCCGAAAGGCTTGATGCTGTGCACGCCCTGGTCGTCGATGACGATGATCTCGCCGGGGTCGATGTCCCGCACGAATTCGGCGCCGACGATGTCGAGGGCGCAGGTCTCGCTGGAGAGCACCCAGCCCGGCCCGCCCTCACCGCTGCCCAGGCGCCCCAGCACCAGTGGCCGCACGCCGAGAGGGTCCCGCGCCCCGATCAGCGCTCCGTTGTAGAGCGCGACGAGGCTGTAGGCGCCCTGCACCTGACGCAGCGCGTCGATCAGCCTGTCCACCACGGTGGAATAGAGGCTGATGGCGATGAGGTGGATGAAGACTTCCGAATCGGTGGTGCTCTGGAACAGGCAGCCGCGATTCACCAGGTTGCGGCGCAGCGCATGCGCATTGGTGAGATTGCCGTTATGCGCCACCGCAAGGCCGCCGAAGGCGAAATCGGCATAGAGCGGCTGCACGTTGCGCAGCGCCGTCTCGCCGGTGGTGGCATAGCGGTTATGGCCGATCGCGGCGCGGCCGTGCAGCGCGCCCATGATCTTGGGATCGGAAAAATTATCGCCCACGAGGCCCTGAGCCTTGTGGGCGTGGAAGATGCCGCTCTCGTCCAGGCTGACGATGCCGGCGGCCTCCTGCCCCCGGTGCTGCAGGGCGTGCAGACCGAGCGCGGTCAGGGCGGCGGCGTCATTGGCGTTCCAGACGCCGAAGACGCCGCATTCCTCGTGGAACTTGTCGTCCTCGGCGGACCAGGGACGGGTGGACAGGTCGGGCATTAGGTCCTCACGTCCGGTTGCGGGCCGGGGGGCGCATGAGATCTTCCTGGGTCGGCTCGGGATAGGCCGGGGGCACCGCCACCCGGGGCCGGTAGTCCGGGGGCAATTGGTCAACGAGCCAATTGGCCCCCTCAATGACCAGGGGCAGCGACCGCGCATCGCGGACCGCGCCCGGCCACTTCTCGGCGGCGGGAAGGAGCATGCCGCCGAGGATATAGGCAAGGACGACCAGGAACGCACCCCGCGCCAGGCCGAAAACCAGGCCCAGCGCGCGATCGGTGCTGCCCAGGACCGAATCCTGCACCCGGCGGGCGATGGCGTTGATGATGACCTTCAGGATGATCAGCACCAGGACGAAGACGCCGGCGACCACCAGGACATCGGCCACCCAGGGCGCCTCCACCTTGTCCAGCAGCAGGGGGGAGAGCGAGGGTTGCAGGGCAAGCGCCAGAAACACGGCGCCGATCCAGGCCCCGATTCCCAACACCTCCTGCACCAAGCCCCGAAGGAAGGCGACCACCGCCGAGACGGCGAGCACCGCCAGGACCACGCCGTCAACCCAAGTCATCGCGGCGGCGGTATAGCGGCGGGGCACGGGGGTGTCACCTGGCGCGAACGGGAACACCGCCCCCTATTCGGCAGCCGCGCGCTTCTTCACCGTCCGCTCCGCGAAGGGCGCGACCAGGTCGGCGAGGTGGCCGATCTCGATCGGTTTCAGCCCCTCCAGCGCCACCGGGGCGCGGCCGCCCCGGGCGATCCGCCTCGGCAGGACGGCGGCGGCGAAGCCGAGCTTCTGCGCCTCCCGTAGCCGTGCCTCGGCCTGGGCCACCTGGCGGATCTCGCCGGACAGGCCGACCTCACCGAAATAGACGGTTTGCGCATCGGTCGGCCGGTCGGTGGCGGCGGACACCAAAGCCGCGGCGACGGCCAGATCCGCCGCCGGCTCCGCGATGCGCAACCCCCCGGCGATGTTCAGGTAGACGTCATTGGCGCCGAGGGAGAGGCCACAGCGGGCCTCCAGCACCGCCAGCAGCATGGACAGCCGCTGCGAATCCCAGCCCACCACGGAGCGGCGTGGCGCCCCTCCGGCGGAAGGGGCGAGCAGGGCCTGCACCTCCACCAGCACCGGCCGCGTACCCTCGAGGCCGGCGAAGACCGCCGAGCCGGAGACATTGCCGCGCCGCTCCGCCAGGAACAGGGCGGAGGGGTTCGGCACCTCCACCAGCCCGCGCTCGGTCATCTCGAAGACGCCGATCTCGTCGGTGGCGCCGAAGCGGTTCTTCACCGCGCGCAGG
>CALGVL010000217.1 GCA_937930165.1 uncultured Acetobacteraceae bacterium | reverse complement strand
CTCTTCGCCACCGATTACCCGCATTGGCGCTTCGATGGAATGGCGGCACTGCCGCCCGGCCTGCCGGCGCGCCTGCACCCGCGCGTGCTGCGGGAGAATGCGCTCGCAACCTATCCCCGGCTGAGGGAGAGCCTGCCATGAGTGTGACCGGGCTGCCGACCCCTGATGCTCCGGCCCGCGACCGGCTGCGCGTGATCGACTGCGACATCCATCCGGCACCGCGCTCCATGGCGGAACTGGATCGCTGGCTGCCGGAACGCTGGCGGCGGCACCGGCAGGAATACGGCATCCGCCTGCGCCAGCCCTTCGCCACTGGCCATCCCTATCCGAAGGCGACGCCCGCCCTGTCCCGCTACGATTCCTGGCCGCCCAATGGCGGGCCGCCGGGCAGCGACCTGGACTTCATGCGGCGACAGCATCTCGACCTGTACGACATCGAATTCGGCATGTTGCAGCCGCTGGCCGCGCGCGGGATGGACGAACGCAATCCGGGCTTCGCCGAGGCGCTCAGCCGCGCGGTGAACGAGTGGACGCGCGAGGCTTGGACCAGCCGGGAGCCGCGCCTCAAGGCCGCCATCGCCATTCCGGGCGAGGATGCCGCGGCATCGGTGAAGGAGATAGAGCGCTGGGCCGGGCAGGAGGACTTCGTCCAGATCGCCATGGTGACGCGGGCGCTGGAGCCGCTCGGCCGGCAGCGCTACTGGCCGATCTACGAGGCGGCGGAGCATTACGACCTGCCGCTTGGCCTGCACAGCCTCGGCACCTCGGGTCATCCGGTGACGGGCGGCGGCTGGCCCTCCTTCTATTTCGAGGAGCACCAGGCGGTGGCGATGAGCCTGGCCGCCATGTGCGCCAGCTTCATCCTGGAAGGCGTGGTGGAGCGTTTCCCGCGCCTGAGAATCGTTGTGATCGAGGGCGGCTTCGGCTGGGTGCCGGCACTCGGCTGGCGGATGGACGGGGCGTGGAAAAGCCTGAAATCGGAAGTCCCGCATCTGCGGCGCAAGCCTTCCGAATATCTGAGGTCCAATTTCTGGTTCACCACCCAGCCGGTCGAGGAGCCGGAGCAGCCGGGGCACCTTCGAACGCTGATCGACTGGATCGGCTGGGACCGGCTGCTCTTCGCCACCGACTACCCGCACTGGGATTCCGACGACCCGCGCTACGCCTTCAAATGCCGGATGAGCGATGCGGAGCGGCGGGCGATCTTCGCGGAGAATGCGCGGGCGGTGTACGCTCTGGCCTGAGCTAAAAGAGGACTGCGTGAATGCCGGGACCGCTTGCGGGGATACGCGTGCTCGACCTGACCACGGTGCTGGTCGGGCCATATTGCACCCAGCTCCTCGCCGAGATGGGCGCCGAGGTGACGAAGGTGGAGGCGCCGGAGGGTGATGTGGTCCGCCTGATCGGACCCGGCCGCAATCCGGGCATGGGCTGCATGTTCATTACCATCAACCGTGGCAAGCGCAGCATCGTGCTTGATCTGAAGCGCCCGGAGGGGCGAGAGGTCCTGCTGCGCCTGGCGCGCGAGGCCGATGTACTGGTGACGAATATCCGGCCGCAGGCCATGGCGCGGCTCGGCCTGGACTACGAGGCGGTGCGGCAGGCCAATCCGCGCATCGTCTATGCCAGCGTGCTGGGCTATGGCCAGGACGGACCCTATGCGCCGCGCCCGGCCTATGACGACCTGATGCAGGGCGCTGCCGTGCTCGCCTCGCTGAACGGCCGGGTGGGCGATGGCACACCGCGCTATGTGCCGCTGGCGATGGTAGACCGGATTACTGGCCTGATGGCGATGGGTGCCATCAATGCCGCGCTGCTGCATCGGGAACGCACAGGGGAGGGGCAGCGCGTCGAGGTGCCGATGTTCGAGACGATGCTGAATTTCGTCCTCGGCGACCATCTCGGCGGCAAGGTCTTCGATCCGCCGCTGGATGCAGGCGGCTATGGGCGGCTGCTCTCGCCGGACCGCCGGCCCTACCGGACGAAGGACGGCTTCGTCTGCACCATGATCTACAACGACCGGCAATGGCGCAGCTTCTTCCGGGCGCTCGGGATGCCGGATCTCGTCTCCACGGACCCGCGCTTCGCCAGTCACGCGACCCGGACGGAGCATATCGACGAAATCCTGGCCATGCTGTCGGACATCTTCCGCCAGCGGACAACCGCGGAATGGCTGCGGCTGCTGGCCGAGGCGGACCTGCCGGTGACGCCGGTGCACGACCTGGAGAGCATCTTCGAAGACCCGCATCTGCAGGCCACCGGCTTCTTCGAGGCGGAGGACCATCCCACCGAAGGCCGCCTGACCCGCATGGCGATCCCGGTGCGCTTCTCCGCCAGCCCGGCAGACGAGCGCCGGCCAACCCCCCGCCTCGGCGAGCACAGCGTGGAGATCCTGCGCGAGGCCGGCTATGCCGAGGCCGAGATTGCGGCGCTGCTCGAAAGCGGGGCGGTGCGCGCCGCCGGGTAATGGGGCGCCGCGGCTCAGCGCCGCAGCTCGCCTTCCTCCTTCAGCATGCGCAGCGCGCGGCGCCAGGCGGCGGTTGCTGCCTCGATCTCCGCCTGCCCATGCGTGGCGGAGAGGATGGCGCCGCGCGGTCCCTTCGGGTCTATGCCGTTCACCACCAGCGCCAGGTAGAGCTTCGCCAGCAGGGTCTTGCGTGGATCGGCCTTGAACACCGAGACGGGCTGAGCATTCGCATCCCAGGTGAGCGGATCGACATCCAGCCCGTCCGGGTTGGTGAAGAAATGCAGGACGGAATGCTCGCCATAGACGGCCCAGGGAATGCCTTCCTCCGCCAGGACGCGGTTGAAGGCGTCCCGCATCGCCGCGGCGGCGGCATTGGCGCGGGCGCAGGCATCGCCGTCGCGGATCAGCTTCAATGTCTCGATGCCGGCGGCGGCGGAAACGGGGTTGGCATTGTAGGTGCCCTGGTGGCGGATCTTCTCGCGCCCCTTGGCGGCCGAGACCTCGAAATCGATCCAGTCCAGGATGTCCTTGCGGCCGCAGACCGCGCCGCCCGGCAGCCCGCCGGCCAGGATCTTCGCCAGCGTGGTCAGGTCCGGCACCACCCCCAGCGCCTGCTGCGCGCCGCCGGGTGAGACGCGGAAGCCGGTGACGACCTCGTCGAAGATCAGCACCGCCCCGTAGTCGCGCGTGACCTGCCGCAGCCCGCGCAGGAACTCCGCTCCGGTCGGGACCATGCCGGTGGAGGCGCCGGTCGGCTCCAGGATCACCGCGGCGATGTCGTCATCCGTGGCGAAGGCGCGCCGCACCGCCTCGATGTCGTTCGGCGGCAGCAGCACGACTTCCCGCGCCACCTGGTCCAGCACACCGGGGCTGGGGGTGCCGTCGAAATGGTTCTCCACGCCGAAGGCCATGTGGTCGTGCCAGCCATGGAAATGCCGTTGGAAGCGGATGACCTTGCGGCGGCCGGTGAAGGCGCGGGCGAGGCGCAGCGCCATATGCGTTGCCTCCGTGCCGGAGGAGGTGAAGCGCACCCGCTCGGCACAAGGGATCATCTGCGTGACCAGGCGGCTCCATTCGATCTCCAGCTCATGGCAACTGCCGAACTGGGTGCCGAGGGCAAGCTGCCGCTGCGCTGCCTCCGTCACCGCCGGATGGCAGTGGCCGAGCAGCAGGGCGCCGTGGCCGCCGTAGAAATCCACCAGCTCATTGCCATCCACGTCCCATTTGCGCGGCCCGGCGGCGCGGCGGGTGTAGATGGGGTAAGGGTCCGTATGGCGGCTGTCATGCGCGATGCCGCTGGGCAGGAAGGACGAAGCCTCGGCATGCAGTGCGGCGGAGCCGGGCGTCCTCGCCACATAGGCGGCGACGATGGGCGAATTGGTGGGCGTCAGGGCCGGCATGGGCGCTCTCATCCTCATCTGCTCCGCAGCGGCAGCATCGCCCTGGCGGGCCGGTCCGGCAAGCGAGCGGTTCCCCGCACATGCCGCAGGCCGAACCCGTGCCGCGAACAGGCGTTGCCGTCCCGATACGGGAGACAAGGATGATGCGATCCGCAACGCGGCGGGAAGCCCTTGTGGCCGGGGCGCTGTTGCTTGCCCCAGCCGTCGCCTCGGGACAGAGGCAGGCGCCTGCACCGGCCCCGGCCCCGACCCCGGAAAGCCCACGGAGGCCGGAACCGCCCTCGGAGGATGACACGCCGGAACCCTCTCCACCCGGCGCGCCGCGCGGGGTCGTCCGGCCGCCGGCCGAGGTGGACCCCGGGATCCACGCGCCGGCACCGAACCCGACCCCCAACACCACCCCGGTCATCCCACCGCCGGGCACGCCTGGGGGCGATCCGCGGGTCCAGCCCCGCTGAGGCGGGCGGCGGAGGCGGATTTGACAAGCCTGCCGCCCGCCGGAAGAGTGCCGCACAGGCGAGGGGGGGCGCGATGCAGGATGCCGGGCCGCGCCCGGCTCGCCCGGCCGGAAGCGACCCAGTCCGGAGCGCCCCTGTGAGACGAAATGCCATGTTGGGGCCCAGCGCCCCCGGCCTGACGCTGCGCCCCATCGGCCGGATCGAGACGCCCTGGACGAGGCTGGCCGACTGTCCGCGCAATGGCCGGCAAGTGCAGCCGGCGCCGGTCTGCCGTGCCGTGGTGGATGCGGAATTCCTGCCGGGGTTGGAGGGGCTGGAGGGCTTCTCGCACCTCATCCTCCTCTACTGGCTAAATCAGGGGAGCGGCCCGCGCCTGTCCCTCACCCCGCCATTTGCCACGGAGCGGCGCGGCGTCTTCGCTACCCGTGCCCCATGCCGGCCCAATCCCATCGGCCTCTCCGTGGTCGCCTTCGAGGGTTTCGAGGCTCCAGGCGTGTTGCGCCTGCGCTATCTGGATTGCGTGGACGGCACGCCACTGCTCGACATCAAGCCCTACCTGCCGAGCACGGATGCGGAGCCGGGGGCGAGCATGGGCTGGCTCGCCCCGCATGCGACGCCGCGCGCGGGATGATGCCTCCGCGGACGGAAGGAACCGGGCGGCCCGAGGTGCGCTCTCGGCACATGTCAAGATATGATCATGTCCGGCCGCTGCACCCCCTTGTCCTGCCTGCTGCCATTGCCCTTGGCATTGCGGTAGCTCTCGCGTTGCCGCAGGACCTGCTGATGCCGTTGGCCGTCCTCCTTGCCCTGACCATCGCCTTCGCGCCAACGCGGCTGCGCGGGCAGCCGAGGCCGGTGCCGGTCCGCGCCTGTGCCGACAGTCGTCGCATGTGGCGCTGAGGCGGGCCGGTCGGCGGCGGGCCGGACGGTCCTCCGGAGCCATGAATCGGCCCGCCCGACATGCAGGGCGGATCGCCGTGCGACTGCCCCCGCCCTGTCTCAGGCGCCGGCGCAGCCCTTGACCTGCAACGCCTGCCGCACCCAGCTGCGGTCCCAGGTGCCGGACTCGATGGCTGCCTGGGCGTTGATCTCCTTGGCGTTGTGTGCCTCGGCGGCGTCCAGCACCGCGGCCGCATCGGCCGCCGGGATCACCACCACGCCATCCTCATCGGCCATGACCAGATCGCCCGGCATCACCACCTGGCCGCCGCAGGAGATCGGGTAGCCGATCTCGCCCGGCCCGTCCTTGTAGGGGCCGGAGGGCGTCACGCCGCAGGCCCAGACACCGAGATCGAGCATCGCCAGCGCCGCGACATCACGCACCGCGCCGTCGATGATGACCGCGGCGATGCCCC
>CALGVL010000216.1 GCA_937930165.1 uncultured Acetobacteraceae bacterium | reverse complement strand
CGGGACACGGAGGCGGCGGCCCGCCTGGCCCGGCTGCATGACCCCGGGCGGCTCGCCGGCCGCGCCTTCTGCGAGCCCGGCCCCCTGCGCCCGCTCCGCCATGCGCTGGAGGTCCGCCATCCCAGCTTCCTCCGGCCGGAATTCGTGGCGACGCTGCGGCGGCATGGCGTCGCGCTGGTCTGCTCCGATGCCGTGGGCTGGCCGCGGCTGATGGATGTCACTGCCGGCTTCGTCTACTGCCGCCTGCACGGTGCCGAGGAACTCTATGCCAGCGGCTACGACTCGCCGGTGATCGAAGCCTGGGCGCGGCGCATCCTGGCCTGGGCCAGCGGCGGCGAGCCGGCGGATGCGGAACGGGCCGCCGGCCCCGCGCCGGATCGGGCGCCGCGCGACGTCTTCGTCTACTTTGACAACGACGCCAAGGTACGGGCGCCCCTCGACGCCGCGGCCCTGGTCCGCCGGATCGCGGAACTGCAGGCGCGCGCCGCCCCCGCTTGACCCGGCGCCTTGCGCCGCCGTAATCGCGCAGCCGCAGGGAAATGCCCCAGGGGAAACCGCCGATGTCCGATGCCTCGCCCGACCAGATGGAGATTCTCGTCGGCGCCCTTCCCTTCCTGAAGCGCTACACCGACCAGACCGTGGTGGTGAAGTATGGCGGCCACGCCATGGGGGAGGAGGAGACCGCACTTCGCTTCGGCCGCGACATCGCGCTGCTGGAGCAGGTGGGGGTGAACCCCGTGGTGGTGCATGGCGGCGGGCCGCAGATCAACGCCATGCTCAAGCGGCTGAATGTGAAGTCCAGCTTCGTCCAGGGCCTGCGCGTCACCGATGCGGAGATGCTGGACGTGGTCGAGATGGTCCTCGCCGGCCCGGTGAACAAGCAGGTGGCGGAGGCCATCACCCGCGCCGGGGCGCTGGCGGTCGGCATCTCCGGCAAGGATGGCGGGCTGGTGCGCGCCCGCAAGCTGACCCGCACCGTGCGCGATCCCGGCAGCAATATCGAGCAGGTGCTCGACCTCGGCTTCGTCGGGGAGCCGGAGAGCGTGGACACCCGCGTCCTCAAGCTGCTGATCGGCGCCCGGATCGTGCCCGTGGTTGCCCCGGTCGGCGTCGGCGCGGACGGCCAGACCTATAACATCAATGCCGACACGGTGGCCGGCGCCATCGCCGGGGCGCTTGCCGCCGAGCGGCTGCTGATGCTGACCGACGTGCCCGGCGTGCTCGGCCAGGACGGCACCCTGATCCCGGAGATGACGGTGGCCGAGGTGAAGGCCGGCATTGAGGCCGGTTGGATCTCCGGCGGCATGATCCCGAAGGTCGAGACTTGCATCTATGCCATCGAGCGCGGCGTGAAGGGCGCGGTCATCCTGGACGGCCGCGTGCCGCATGCCGTGCTGCGGGAGCTGTTCACCGACCGCGGCGCCGGCACGCTGATCAAGCCCTGAGCCACGGCCCCGTCGGCGCCACCCTCGGGAGGTGCCGGCGTTGAGGTGGCGGTGCCATCCTTTCGTGGACTGCCGCCTTGGACCCCTCCGGCCTCGTCCCCGACCTCACGCGCTTGCCCATCCTGCCGCATGTCCGGGACCTGGCCATCGCCTACATCCTGGCCTTCATCATCGGCTGGAACCGCGAGGCCGAGGAGCGAAGCGCCGGGATACGCACCTTCCCGCTCGTCGCGGTGGCAGCCTGCGGCATCGTGCAGGCCTCGGAGCCGCTGCTGCAGCAGCACCCCGAGGGGGTGGCGCGCGTCATCGAGGGGATCATCACCGGCATCGGCTTCATCGGCGCCGGCGCGATCATCAAGGGGACGCAGGAGGTGCACGGCACCGCCACCGCCGCGGCGCTCTGGGCGACCGCCATCATGGGCACGGCGGTTGGTCTCGGCGCCTATCACGTGGCGGGCATCCTTTGCCTGTTCACCGCCGTTACCCTCTATGTGGTCACGCGGCTCAAGAAGCGGAACCGGAAATAGCCCGGCGGCGCCCGGCCGCGGGATGCGTTGACGGGGGGCAGGGGCCTCGGCATGGTCCGCTGCCTCCGGGCCCGGCGTGAAGCTGGTGCCTCGCGGGGGACCTTCCTTGTTCCGGGATGCCGCAGATGGATGCCAGCACGCTGAAGCCGCGTATCGAAGCTCTCTGGGAGCGCCGCGACACCCTCTCTCCTGCGACCGGCGGGGAGGACCGCGCGGCGGTGGAGGCGGCGCTGGAGGCGCTGGACAGCGGCCGCGCCCGAGTCGCCGAGCCGGACGGGAAGGGCGGCTGGCGGGTCAACCAGTGGCTGAAGCAGGCGGTTCTGCTCTCCTTCCGCCTGACCGATTCGGCCCCGATGGACACCGCCGCCGGCGCCTATGACAAGGTGCCGCTGAAATTCCAGGGCTGGGGTCCGGAGCGGTTCCGGGAGGCCGGCTTCCGCGCCGTGCCCGGGGCCGTGGTGCGCAAATCCGCCTATATCGCGCCCGGCGTCGTGCTGATGCCGAGCTTCGTGAATCTCGGCGCCTATGTGGACCAGAACACCATGGTGGATACCTGGGCCACGGTCGGAAGCTGCGCCCAGATCGGCAAGAATGTGCACCTCTCCGGCGGCGTCGGCATCGGCGGGGTGCTGGAGCCCCTGCAGGCCAATCCCGTCATCATCGAGGATGACTGCTTCATCGGCGCCCGCTCCGAGGTGGCGGAAGGCGTGATCGTGGAGCGCGGCGCGGTGCTCTCCATGGGCGTCTTCATCGGCGCCAGCACCAAGGTCATTGACCGTGCGACGGGCGAGGTCTTCATCGGCCGCGTCCCGGCCTATTCCGTGGTGGTGCCGGGCAGCCTGCCGGGCAAGCCGCTGCCGGATGGCTCGCCGGGGCCGTCGCTCTACTGCGCGGTGATCGTGAAGCGGGTGGATGCGCAGACCCGCGCCAAGACCTCGATCAACGAATTGCTGCGCGACTGACCCGTGCGGAATGCCCCGACCGATCCGCTGCCGCTTGCCCAGGCGCTGATCCGCTGCCGCAGCGTGACGCCCGCGGATGACGGCGCCCTCGGCGTGCTGGAGGCGGCGCTGCGTCCGCTCGGCTTCACCTGCCACCGGCTGCGCTTCGGCGAGGTGGAGAATCTGTTCGCCCGGCGCGGCACGGATGGCCCGCATTTCTGCTATGCCGGCCATACGGATGTGGTGCCGCCCGGCACTACCGGCTGGGCGGACGATCCCTTCGCCGCGGTGGTGAGGGACGGCGCGCTCTATGGCCGCGGCGCCTGCGACATGAAGGGCGGCATCGCCGCCTTCGTCGCCGGGTTGAGCGACTTCCTCGCCGCCAATCCGAACCATCCCGGCAGCATCAGCCTGCTGATCACCGGGGACGAGGAGGGGCCCTCGGTGGATGGCACCGCCAAGGTGCTGGAGTGGATGCAGGCCAATGGCCACATCCCCGACATGGCGCTGGTGGGCGAACCGACCTCCCGCATCCGGCTTGGCGATATCGTCAAGATCGGCCGCCGCGGCAGCATGACCGCCTGGATCACCCTGTACGGCATACAGGGCCACAGCGCCTATCCGCAGAAGGCCGACAACCCGATCCACCGCCTGGTGCGGGTGCTGCACCGCCTGACCGCTGAGCCGCTCGATGCCGGCAGCGAGTGGTTCGAGCCTTCCACCCTGCAGGTGACGGGCTTCGATACCGGCAACAGCGCCAGCAACGTCATCCCCGCCGAGGCGCGGGCCATGCTCAACATCCGCTTCAACGACCACCACAGCAGCGCCGCCCTGACCGGGAGGCTGCACGCGGCGCTGCGGGCGGAAGGGGCGCGCTACGACATGCGCGTCGCCGTTTCCGGCGAGAGCTTCCTGACCTCGCCCGGCCCCTTCGTGGACATGCTGAAGCGCGCCGTGGAGCGCGCCACCGGCGCGACGCCGAAGCTGGATACCGGCGGCGGCACCTCCGATGCCCGCTTCATCGCCCGCTACTGCCCGGTGGCGGAACTGGGCGGCCTTGGCAGCACCATGCACCAGGTGAACGAGGCGGTGCCGGTCGCGGAACTGCGCGACCTTGCTGCCCTCTACCGGACGGTGCTGGAGGAGGCCTTCGCCTGAGCGGCCAGGTCGGGCCCCCTTCGCTACGGGCGGTGATCGCCGCCGGGCTGCGCGGCGCCTTCCTGCTGGCGCGTGGTCATGCGAACGGCCTGTCGCTGATCGAGGACACGCCGGCCGGGGCCATCCGCAGCTTCTGGGCTGCCGCGCTGTGCCTACCGGGCTTCCTGGCACTGCGGCTGTTCGGCTGGGGCATGGAGGGGGAGCCGCCCGCGGGCCTCGGTCCGGCGCTGCTGGCCGAGCTGCTCGGCTATGTCTGCGCCTGGGCGGGCTTCGCCCTGGCCTCCCTGACCCTGGCCCGGGCGATGGGGCGGGAGGTGGCTTGGCCGCATTTCATCGCTGCCTGGAACTGGGCGAGCGTGGTCCAGTACATGGTCTGGCTGGCGCTGGCCTTGCCCATCGTGCCGGGCCTGCCGCCGTTGCTGGCGCAGGTGCTGGTGCTGGCTTCGCTGGGCTATGCGCTCTGGCTGGAATGGTTCGTGGCGAAATCGGCGCTGCGCCTCGCCGGCAGCCAGGCCATGGCCATCGTGCTGCTGGACCTCGCCATTGGCATCCTCATCGGCACGGTGGTGGGGCGGCTGTCCGGGGGGTGACCGCGGCAGGTCATACCAACGGCTCTGCCGGATGGCTGCTTCCGGGACGAGGCGGAGTCGAATTCCAGGGGAGTAAGCCGACCACAGCGCCGATCTACCGCCGTGGGGCCGAAGGCAGTCTGCGTGGCATCACCCTATTCCCAGCGCCGATGATAGGAAAAGACCGGCAATCTCCAGCCAGCCCAGATGGCCAGCAGGCGCAATGTCAGTCCGCCAATGAAGCTGATCGTCGTATTCAGGTCGGTATCCACGCCGAGTGCACGCAGGCCGAGGAAGCAGGAGCAAACGGCGAGTGAGATGCTCGCGTAGAGTTCGCGCTGGAACACCACCGGCACCTGGTTGCACAGCACGTCACGCAGGATGCCGCCGCATATGCCGGTGATCATGCCGGACATGATGACGACAATGGTTGGGTAGTCCATCTGCAGCGCGACGCTGCAGCCAATCAACGAGAACGCGACCAGGCCCATGGCGTCGAGCACGAGAAAGACACGCTTCAGATTGTGCATGAAGGGGGCGATCACCGTGGTCAGCAGCCCGGCGAAGATCACCAGGTAGACGTATTCCGGGTGCTGGGTCCAGCCGAGGGGAAAGCGGCCGAGGGTCAGGTCCCGGATGGTGCCGCCGCCCAGCGCGGTGACGAAGGCAATGACGGCAACGCCGAAGATATCCATGTTACGGCGTCCGGCCGCGAGCGCGCCAGACATCGCCTCAGCGGTGATGGCAATGAGGTAGACGACGGCCAGAACGGATTCCGAAGGCAGAAACGAAGACATGGGCAGAGGCTCCCGGATCGAGCCAGGATTCGCTCCGCTGCGAATCCCGGTGTGCCTCTCCCCCTGTCCTTTTACCTGAGAGTTTCGGCTCCGCGAGGAGTCCGCCCCTTCGGTGGGCCTGGGCACGCAAATTGCGACGCCCTTGCCTCTCTCCAGACGGCACAACGCCTCTGCGGTTCGGTATGCCTGAGCGATTATGGGAGTTTGCGCCTTCGGCGGAGGCGGATGCCTCTCTCTCCCGCAGAGTATCGTAAGCCTATCGGCGGATGTCCGCCCGCGTCAATTGACCGGATTCGCAGCCGAATTCCCGCATTCGGGATGGCATCACGTCCATTCCGGTTCCCGCGGATAGCGGGCAAACAGGAAGGTCAGCCCTTCCGCCGGCGCGGTCTGGCCGGCGCGGGTGCGGTCGCGGCTTTCCAGCACGCGGCGGGGCCAATCCACGCCACGCTTGCCCTCGCCCACCAGCACCAGGGTGCCGACCAGATTGCGCACCTGATGGTGCAGGAAGCTGCGCGCCTCTGCCTGGATCACCACCTCCTCACCGAGCCGGCTGACATCCAGGCGGTCCAGCGTGCGCAGCGCCGTCTTGGCCTGGCAGGCCGCGGCGCGGAAGGCGGAGAAATCGTGCTTTCCCAGGAGCATCTGCGCCGCCTCATGCATCGCCGCCGCGTCCAGCCGGTGCTGAATGTGCCAGACCCGGCCGAGATCGAGTGCCGGGCGTGGGCGGCGGTTGAGGATCCGATAGCGGTAGCCGCGCCGCACCGCGGAGAAGCGCGCATTCCAGCCCTCCGGCGCCAGCGCCGCCCGCAGGATGGAGACGGGATGCGGCCTTGTGTGGAAGTTCAGCGCCTCCCGCACCCGCTCTGGCGGCAGGTCCTTCACGAGTTCGATCTGCACGACCTGTCCCTCGGCATGCACCCCGGCATCGGTACGACCGGCGGCGATGGCGGTGGGCGGGACGCCGCCATTCAGCTTTGCCGCTGCCTCCTCCAGCACCTGCTGGACGGAGAGCCCGTTCTCCTGGCGCTGCCAGCCGATGAAGGGTGCGCCGTCATATTCCAGGGTCAGGGCGTAGAGGGGCATCAGCCGTCCGATCGCCGGAGGGCCGGATGGCACGAAGGCGTGAATCGGCCGGCCATCATCCCAGCATCGTGCCCGGCGGCAGCGGGAAGCCGCGCAGAAAATCGCCAGCGGGCAACGGCGCGCGGCCGGGGCGTTGCAAGCGGGTCAGGCGCAGGGCGCCGCTGCCGCAGGCGATGGTGGCGGTGCCATCCAGCACCGTACCGGGCTGGCCGTTGCCTGCCACCGGTTCGGCGGCCAGCACGCGGATCTGTTCACCGTTATGCATGAAGAAGGTGCCGGGCCAGGGGTTCAGGGCGCGCACCCGGCGGTCCAGCGCTGCCGCATCCTGGCGCCAGTCCAGCCGCCCATCCTCCTTGGAGAGTTTCGGGGCATAGGTTGCGCCCTCCTCCGGCTGCGGCACCGGGGGCGGGTTCTGCTCCAGCGCCTCCAGCACCAGCCGGGCGCCGAGGGCGGAAAGGGAGTCGTGCAACTCCGGCGTGGTGGTGCGCGGGCCGATGGGCACCTCGCCCTTCAGCAGCATAGGGCCGGTGTCGAGCCCTTCCTCCATCTGCATGATGGTCACGCCGCTGACGGCATCGCCGGCCAGGATCGCCGCCTGGATCGGTGCTGCCCCGCGCCAGCGCGGCAGCAGCGAGGCGTGGATGTTGAGGCAGCCGCGCCTCGGCGCCTCCAGCATCGGCTTCGGCAGGATCAGCCCATAGGCCGCGACCACCGCCGCATCCAGGTCGAGCGCCGCGAAAGCTGCATGTTCCGCCGCATCACGCCGCAGCCGCGCCGGCACCCGCACCGGCAGGCCGAGTTCCAGCGCGGCGCGATGCACCGGGCAAGGCGTCTCCCGGTGCCCACGCCCGGCCGGCCTGGGCGGCTGACAGTAGACCGCGGCGATCTCATGCCCCGCCGCATGCAGTGCCCGGAGGGCCGGCACCGCGAATTCCGGGCTGCCCATGAAGGCAAGCCGCAGCGGGTGTTCCGTCCGGCTCACCCGCGCGCCTTCGACTTCAGCTCCTTAGCCAGCTTGCGCAGGATCATGTTGCGCTTGAGCGGGCTCAGGTGGTCCACGAAGAGCACGCCGTCCAGGTGGTCCAGCTCATGCTGCAGGCAGGCGGAGAGCAGGCCTTCTCCCTCCACCTCCCGCCTGGCGCCGGTCAGGTCGTGGAACCGGACCTTTACCCGCGCCGGGCGCGTCACATCCGCATACTGGCCGGGCAGGGAGAGGCAGCCTTCCTCGCGTGTGGCCAGCTCCTCGCTGGCGGCGACGATCTCCGGGTTTACCAGCACCATCGGCTCCCGCTTCTCGTCCCGCTGCAGATCCACCACGACGAGGCGCAGGTTGGAGCCCACCTGCGGCGCCGCCAGGCCGATGCCGGGGGCGCGGTACATTGTCTCCAGCATACGCGGCGCCAGCTCCCGCACGGCGTCGGCATCGCCGGGACCGACGGGGCGGCACTTGGCCCGCAGGCGCGGATCCGGGACCAGCAGGATGGGCAGGAGCGTTTCGGTTTCGGACATGGTGTGCGGGGAGGGAGCCTCGATATGCGCCAGCGGCCGGGCCGGGCGAACCGGGGCACTGGGACGGGTCCGGCATGTAGTCCCCTGCTTCCCCCCTTGCAACGCCCGCCCGGCCTGACAACATTCCCAGCGTGGCGGGGTGCTTCGGGCTCCGCCGCACGCTTCGCTCTCGTTGAGGAGGCCCATAATGTCGCGTCCGTCGGTCTTCGGCTCCCCGCTCTTCCTGGGGTTCGACCATCTTGAGCAGATGCTCGACCGGGTGGCGAAAAGTGCCGACGGCTATCCCCCCTACAATATCGAGCAGATCGGCGAGGACCGGCTGCGCATCACCCTGGCCGTGGCGGGCTTCGCCATGGACGACCTGCAGATCACGCAGGAGGACAACCAGCTGGTGATCCGTGGCCGGCAGAAGGAGGACAACGAGGGCCGCGTCTTCCTGCATCGCGGCATCGCCGCGCGGCAGTTCCAGCGCGCCTTCGTCCTGGCCGAGGGCATCGAGGTGGAGGGGGCCTGGCTGGACAACGGGCTGCTGCATGTGGACCTGCGCCGGCCGCTGCCGGAGGTCCGGGTCAAGAAGATCGAGATCACCTGCAAAAGCAACGGGGCCGCGAGGCAGGTTGTCGAGGGGCGTGCCAGCCGGGGGGAAACCCCTTGAACCGGGCGCCTGTTTTCATCGCATGGGCCAGCAGGCCATGCGGGAAGGAGATGAGTGATGAACGGCAATGACTTCCCGAAAGGAGTGCCGGAGGCACCGGCCTTCCTGAAGCAGCTCTCCGCCGCCGACTGGGCGCGGTTCGGGGGGGAGGAGATCGCC
>CALGVL010000215.1 GCA_937930165.1 uncultured Acetobacteraceae bacterium | reverse complement strand
GCCAGCATGTGCCGTCCGACCGCCTGCAGCATCAGGTAACAGCCGGTCAGGTTGACATCGATCACCGCCTGCCATTGCTGGAAGGTCATCTTCTCGATCATCGCCGGGCGGGTGATGCCGGCGCAGTTGACCAGCCCGTGCACCGCACCGAAGCGCTCGACCGCCTGGGCCACACAGGCTTCGGCAAAGCCTTCCTCCGCCACATTGCCCTGCACTGGCAGGGTGCGGGCCTGGTCCATGCTGCCTGCCACCTCGGCCAGGGTGTCCGGGTTGCGCTCCACCAGCACCAGATTGGCGCCGAGATCGAGCGCCAATTCGCTGATCGCGCGGCCGATGCCCTGGCCGGCACCGGTGACGATGACGGTCCGTCCGGTCATCTCCATGGGGTTGCGCATCGGGTGTTTCCTCCACTCCTTGCTTCGCGCCGGTAGTCTGCGCGAGATATCTTCCCTCGGCCAGGGAGGCGCGGCGGTTGTGTCGGCGTATCGCCGCTTCCGGGCACGGCGATGGGCGGCTAGCCTGTCCGCAGCAGGAAGGTCGAGGAGGGCCATGACCGGTATCCGCGCCGCCGTTTTCGACGCCTATGGCACGCTGCTGGATGTGCATGCCGCGGTCGGGCGCCATACCGCGCGGCTCGGCGAGCGGGCGGGTGCGCTCTCCGCGCTCTGGCGTGCCAAACAGCTCGAATATTCCTGGATCCTGTCCCAGGCCGGCACATATGAGGATTTCTGGGCGCTGACTGGCCGCGCGCTGGACCATGCGCTGGCGGTGCATGGCATCGCCGATGCGGGGCTGCGGGAAAGCCTGCTTTCCGCCTATCGCCGGCTGGATGCCTATCCGGATGCCGTCCCGGCGCTGCAGGCGTTGCGCGATCAGGGCGTCGCCACCGCCATCCTGTCGAATGGCGAGCCCGGGATGCTGGCGGAGGCGGTGGAGGCGTCGGGCCTTTCGCCACTGCTGGACGTGGTGCTCAGTGTCGATCCGCTGCGCCGCTACAAGCCACACCCTGCCGTCTATGCGCTGGCGACGGAGCGATTCCGTTGCCAGCCGCACGAGATCGCCTTCATCTCCTCGAATGCCTGGGACGCATACGGTGCGGCGCGCTTCGGGTTCCGGGTTCATTGGCTGAACCGCAGCGGGCAGCCGGTGGAATACTGGCTGGACGCGCTGGCAGTGTCGCTGCCCGGTCTCGCCGCCCTGCCGGCCCGGCTGGCATGACCCCCGCCGCCCGGCTGGCCGCCGCCATCGACCTGCTGGCGGCGCTGGAGGCGGAGCCGCGCCGGCCCGCCGATGCCATTGCCCATGATTTCTTCCGTGCCCGCCGCTATATCGGCGGCGGCGACCGCAGGGTGATCGCCGACCGCGCCTGGGGCGTGGTCCGCCAGCGGTTGCGGCTGGACTGGTGGCTGGCGCAGATCGGCGCTCGGCCGACGCCGCGGATGCTGGTGGCCGCAGACCTCCTGCTCCGGGAGGGGCTGGATGTTCCCTCCGTTCTGCGCGCCTTCCCCGGCGGGCAATACGCGCCGGTGCCGCTGAACCCACCGGAGGAGCGTCTGCTCCGCGCCCTCGATGCCTTCCGGGCCCGGTCGGAAGGTGCAGCCGGATTGATCCACCCCGCCATGCCGGAAGGGGTGCGGCTGGACCTGCCGGACTGGGTCCTGCCCGGCTTCCGTGACCGTTTCGGCGACCGTCTGGCCGAGGAGGCGGCGGCGATGGAGGAGCCGGCCCCCCTCGATCTCCGCGTCAATCTGCTGAAGGGAACGCGCGAGCAGGCCGCGGCCGCCCTGGCCGCGGAGGGAATCGAGACGGAGCCGACCCGCTACTCTCCCTGGGGCCTGCGCCTGCCCGGCCGTCGCCCGGTCACCGCCACCCGGGCCTTCATGGAGGGGCTGATTGAGGTCCAGGACGAGGGCAGCCAGCTCATCGCCCTGCTGACCGATGCGCGGCCGGGCATGCGAGTGGCGGATCTCTGCGCCGGTGCCGGCGGGAAGACCCTGGCCCTGGCCGCCGCCATGCGCAATCGCGGCCGTCTCATCGCGTGCGACGTCTCCGCACCGCGCCTGGAAGGGGCGGTGCGCCGGCTGCGTCGCGCCGGGGTGGACAATGCCGAGCGCCACCTGCTCCAGCCCGGCGATCGCTGGGCCAAGCGCCGGGCCGGGCAGTTCGACCGGGTGCTGGTGGATGCTCCCTGCACCGGCACCGGCACCTGGCGGCGCAATCCGGATGCGCGGATCCGGACCGGGCCGCAGGACCTGGCGGAGCTTGCCGCCAAGCAAGGTGAAATTCTCGCAATCGGCGCGGATCTCGTGCGCCCAGGCGGGCGTCTGGTCTACGCTACCTGCTCGCTGCTGCCCGAGGAAAACGAGGTCCAGGTGCGAGCTTTCCTGGAGCGCTATCCGGCCTTCACGCCGCTGCCCCTGCCCATCGCCTGGGCGGAGGCGGGAGGGGAGGGTCCGCCGCCGGCGGAAGGGGAATTCCTCGTCACCAGCCCGGCCCGGCACGGCACCGACGGCTTCTTCGCCGCCGTCCTGCAACGAAACCCCTGAGCAACCGGGGAAGGAAGCGCGCCGAATGATCTGCATCCGCCGCGCCAGGCCCGCCGATGCCGCCGCTATCGGCATGGTGCATGTCGCGACCTGGCGCAGCGCCTATGCCGGGGTGTTGCCGGCCACCTATCTCGCGAGCCTCTCCGAACTCGGCCACGCCGCCGGCTATGAGCAGGCGATCACCGACCGGCGCCATGGCCATGCGGTCTTCGTCGCCGTCGCCTCCGGCCCGGACGCGCCCCCGGGTCACCAGGGAGAGGGTGGGGCCGTGATTGGCTTTGTCTCCGGCGGCCGCGCCCGGCGCCAGGGCCTGGCCGAGGGGGAGGTGGAAACCCTCTACCTGCTGGACGATTACCGGGATCGTGGCATCGGCCGGCGCCTGATGCGGGCCATGGCGGCGCATCTGGCGGCGGTGGGCTGCCGCTCCGCCATGCTCTGGGTGCTGAAGGACAACCCGACCCGCTGGTTCTACCGCCATCTCGGCGGGCAGCCGGCGGCGAGGGAGGTGATCCGCTTCGCCGGCCAGAACATGGAACAGATCGCCTTCCTCTGGGATCCGATTGACAGCCTCCTGGCCGCGACCGCACCAACGCCGGAGGGGTAGGGCCCGAATCCCGGTTTGTTCCGGTCACCCGCTTGCCCTGGCCGGCCCGCTATGCTGGAAGGCGGCATGAACGACCCTGCCGCCCCGTCCGCGCCCTCCGGGCATGACCGGATCCTGATCCTCGACTTCGGCAGCCAGGTGACGCAGCTGATTGCCCGCCGGCTGCGGGAATCCGGTGTCTATTGCGAGATTTGGCCCTTCAACGCCGCCCCCGAGGCGCGCATTCGCGCCTTCCACCCGAAGGGGATCATCCTCTCCGGCGGTCCGGCCAGCGTGACGGAGGGCGAGAGTCCGCGCGCCCCCCAGGTCATCTTCGAAATGGGCTTGCCCATCCTTGGCATCTGCTACGGCCAGCAGACCATGTGCGCCCAACTTGGCGGCACGGTGGAGAGCAGCGACCACCGCGAGTTCGGCCGCGCCTTCGTGGATGTCACCGACGACTGCGCCCTGTTCGAGGGCGTCTGGCCGAAAGGCGCGCGCGAGCAGGTCTGGATGAGCCATGGCGACCGCGTCACCGCCCTGCCGCCGGGCTTTCGCGTGGTCGCCACCAGCGATGGCGCGCCCTTTGCCGCCACCGCCGACGACCGGCGCCATTTCTACGGCGTGCAGTTCCACCCGGAAGTGGTGCACACGCCGCATGGCGCGCAATTGCTGAAGAACTTCACCCATCATGTCTGCGGCTGCCGCGGCGACTGGACCATGGCCGGCTTCCGTGCCGAGGCCATCGAGCGCATCCGCGCCCAGGTCGGCAGCGGCCGGGTGATCTGTGGACTTTCCGGCGGCGTCGATTCCTCGGTCGCCGCCGTGCTGATCCATGAGGCGATCGGCGACCAGCTCACCTGCATCTTCGTCGATCATGGGCTGATGCGGGCGGGTGAAGCGGAGCAGGTCGTCCAGACCTTCCGCGACCGCTTCAACATCCGCCTGGTCCATCGCGACGCCAGCGATCTGTTCCTCGGCCAGCTCTCCGGCGTGACCGATCCGGAGCAGAAGCGGAAGATCATCGGCCGGCTCTTCATCGAGGTGTT
>CALGVL010000214.1 GCA_937930165.1 uncultured Acetobacteraceae bacterium | reverse complement strand
GGGATGTAGAGCCCCTCCTCGAAGACGCTCCGCCCCTCCGGCCCCATGCCGAGGCCGCCGACATCGATGACATGCGCAGTATTGGCGAAGAGGCCGACGATCTTCCCCTTGTGGAAGGCCGGCGTCACCACCGTCAGGTCATGGAGGTGACCGGTGCCGAGCCAGGGATCATTGGTGATGTAGTGGTCGCCCGGCTTCATCGTCTCGGCCGGGAATTTCGCCAGGAAATGCCCGACGCTCTCGGCCATGCTGTTCACATGGCCGGGCGTGCCGGTGACGGCCTGGGCCAGCATCCGGCCCTTGAGGTCGAAGATGCCGGCGGAGAGGTCCCCCGCCTCCCGCACCGTGGTGCTGAAGGCAGTGCGGATCATGGTCTGCGCCTGCTCCTCGACGACCGCGATCAGGCGGTTCCACTGGATCTGGCGCTGGATGGTGGCGAGGGCGCCGGTCTCTTTCATCACGAAGCCTCCTGCGTCAGCTCCAGGTATCCGAGCCCGTCCATGCGGCAGGTCCAGCCGCGACCGACCAGGGTGCTGGTCTCGGCCTCCGCCACGATGCAGGGGCCGGCGACCACGGCGCCGGGCACCAGGGCGGCGCGGTCATAGACTGCCCAATCCGTCACCTCGCCCGTCGCCGTGTCGCGCACCGCCTGGTGGCGCAGCGGCGCCGGGGCTGGGGCGGGGGCGACCTCCGCTGCGGGCTCAACCTCCTCGGACTGTGTCGCCACGGTGACGGCGAAGCTCAGGATCTCCACATCGCTGCCGGGCACCGGGCGGTCATAGAAGCGGGTGTATTCGGCATCATAGAGGGCACGGATGTCCTTCACATCCTGCTCGGTCAGGTCGCGCGCCGGCAGCGGCACCGCGATCTCATGCCCCTGGCCGACATAGCGCATATAGGCCAGGCGGCTCTCCACCATGGGTGCGCCGAAGGCACCCTTGGCCACCACTGCCGCGGCCTCCTTCGCCATATCGGCAAGGAGCGCGTTTACCGCCGGCACATCGAAGCTGGCGAAGCGCTGGTAGAGGCTCTTCACCACCTCATAGGCCACCGGCGCGCGCAGGAAGCCGATGGCGCTGCCGACGCCGGCGCCGCTCGGCACCAGCAGGCGGCGGACGCCGATCTTCTCCGCCACACGGTAGCCATGCACCGGGCCGCCGCCGCCGAAGGCGATGATGGTGCGGTCCTCGAACCCCTTGCCGCTCTCGATGGCGTGGACGCGGGCGGCGTTGGCCATGTTTTCGTCCACCATCTCGACCACGCCGAGCGCCGCCATCTCGGCGGACAGGCCGAGCCGCCCGCCGACATGCTCCGCCAGCGCGTCCCGCGACCGCTCCGGATACAGGCGCAGCGAGCCGCCGGCAAAGAGGTTCGGATCGTAGCGGCCGAGCGTCAGATTGGCGTCCGTCACCGCCGGCCTGGTGCCGCCGCGGCCATAGCAGGCCGGACCGGGATCGGCGCCGGCGCTCTCCGGTCCCACCTGGATGCGGCCCATGCTGTCCACCTGGGCGATGGAGCCGCCGCCAGCGCCGATCTCCACCATCTCGATGACCGGGATGCGCAGCGGCAGGCCGGAGCCCTTCTTGAAGCGGCCGACCCTTGCCACCTCGAAGCTACGGCTGGCCTGGGGCTGGTAGTCGTCGATCAGGCAGACCTTCGCCGTAGTGCCGCCCATGTCGAAGGACAGCACCTTGGTCAGCCCGCGTTGCTTCGCCACATGGGCTGAGAAGATGGCGCCGCCTGCCGGGCCGCTCTCCACCAGCCGGATCGGGAAGCGCGCCGCTGTCTCCAGGGTGGTGAGGCCGCCGCCCGAGAGCATCAGGAAGAGCGGGCAGGTCAGCCCCATCTCCCGCAAGCCGGCCTCCAGCCGCCGCAGGTAGCTGGCCATCAGCGGCTGCACATAGGCATTGGCGACGGTGGTGCTGAAGCGCTCCCATTCCCGCATCTCAGGGGAGACTTCGGAGCTGAGCGAGACCGGCAGTTCAGGCCAGAGTTCCCGCACGATCGCCGCGGCCCGTTGCTCATGCGCCGGATTGACGAAGCTGTGCAGGAAGCCAATGGCCAGGCTCTCGATGCCCTCCGCACGCATGAAGGCGACCTGGCGCACCACCGCGTCCTCATCCAGCGGCAGCAGCACCTTGCCGGTATTGTCCAGCCGTTCCGGCACGGGCAGGCGCCAGCGGCGCGGCACCAGAGGCTGCGGCAGGTCGATGTTGAGGTCGTATTGGTCGTAGCGGGACTCGTTGCCGAGGGCGAGGACGTCCCGGAAGCCCTCTGTTGTCAGCAGCGCGGTGCGTGCACCCTTGCGTTCGATAATGGCATTGGTCGCCAGAGTGGTGCCGTGGATCACCAGCTCGATGTCGGCAGGACCAAGGGCGGCCTTGCCGAGCACCACTCGCACGCCCTCCAGCACGCCCTGTTCCGGCGCGCTCGGCGTGGTGAGGACCTTGGCGGTCCAGCGCTCGCCATCGCGCTCGATGGCAAGATCGGTAAAGGTACCGCCAATATCGACTGCGAGCCGGGCGGTCATTGCGCAAACTCCGCCGCGAAACGCTGAGCCACGGCGCAGGCTGCAGCGAAGTCCTCGATGCGCATGTCTTCCTTCGGGTTGTGGCTGCCATTCTGATTGCGCACGAAGAGCATGCCGGCCGGCACGCCCGCCTGCGCGAAGGCGGCAGCATCATGCCCGCCGCCAGAGGCCATGGAGAGATAGGGGATCGAAAGCGCCTCCGCCGCGCGCTTCAGCCCTGCCTGAACTTCGGCATCCATCAGGCTGGGGCGGCTGCCGGTTTCCGGCCCGAGGTCGAATTTCACGCCACGCCGTCCTTCGATCCGCGGCACCAGATCATACAGGATCTCGAACAGGGCGTCGCAACTGTGCAGGTTTACGCTGCGCACATCCAGCTGGAAGGTGGCCTCGCCGGGAATCTTGGTGAAGCCGGCCTCCTCCGTGGTCGCCAGGGTGCAGAAGGTGCAGACCATGCGATGGCCCTGCGCCTCCAGCCGGCACCAGGCTTCGTCCAGGTGATAGGCAAGGTCTGCCAGGGCGATCGCCGCATCCTTGCGGTATTTCCGCGGCGTGCCGCCGGAGTGATTATACTCGCCGGTCACGCGCCCTTGCCGCAGCCGCCTGCTGCCGGGGATGCCGGTGACGATGCCGACCGGGATCTCCTCTGCCTCCAGCACCGGTCCCTGTTCGATATGCACCTCCAGGAAAGCGGCGACATTGTCGGGGCCAAGTTCCTTCCCGCCGCGCTCCACGAAGCTGGGGTCGAAGCCTTCCTCGCGCATGTGCTCGGCCAGGGTGCGGCCGCTGTCCATGCGGCGGATCTGCAGTTCCTCCGGCTTCAGCAGGCCCAGCGCACCACGGCTGCCGGGGTAGGAGGTGGGGAACCAGCTCCCTGCCTCCTCCGCCCGGGTCACCATGACGGTGATGTCGCGGCCCGGCACGAACCCGGCCCGCTTCATCCCGGCGATCGCAGCAAGCCCGGCCAGCACGCCGGCGGCACCATCGAAATTGCCGCCCTGCCGCACGCTGTCGAGATGGCTGCCCAGCAGCACGCGCTTCGCCGCGCGGTCGGTGCCCGGCAGGGTCATGTAGAGATTGCCGACCGGGTCCGCCCGCGTCTCCAGCCCCAGCCCCTCCGCCGCCTCGCGAACCAGCGCATGCGCCATGCGCTCGCCGGGGCCATAGGCCTCGCGGGTGATGCCTACGCCGTCGAAGCTCCGCTCGCGCAATTCGGTGAAGAGCTTCTCCGCCAGTTCGATATCGGGGGAGAGATTGGGGATCATGGCTACAACATGCTCCGCACCCGGCCGCCATCCACGCGGATCATGCTGCCGGTGATGTAGGCGGCCTTGTCGCTGGCCAGGAAGGCGCCCATCGGGCCGAAATCCGCCGGGGCGCCAAGCCGCCCGGCCGGGATCTCCTTCGCCGCCTGCGCCAGCGCCTCGTCGAAGCTGATGCCAAGCTGCTGGGCACGCGCCGTGGTGGTCTGCGTCACCCGGTCGGTCTGGATGGTGCCCGGGGCGAGGACGTTCATCGTCACCCCGTCCTTCGCCACCTCCCCCGAAAGCGTCTTCAACCAGGCCCAGACGGAGGCGCGCAGCGTGTTCGAGAGCGCCAGCGTTGGGATCGGGTGCTGCATGCCGGTGCTGCCCACCACGATGATCCGGCCCCATTGCCGCTCCCGCATCGCCGGCAGCAGCTTCATGGTGATGCGGATGGGCGAGAGGGTGATGCGCTGGAACCAGGCGATGAGGTCCGCCTCCTTCATCTCCAGCGCCGTGCAGGGCGGCGGGCCGCCATGGTTCAGCACCAGGATGTCCACGCCGCCCATCGCCTTCACCGCCGCATCGGCCAGGCGGTCCATATCCTCCGGATTCGCCACATCGGCCGGCACGCCGATGGCCGAGGCTGCGCCGCTGGCACGCAGCGCCGCTGCCGCTTCGTCCAGGCGGCCCTGGTCGCGGCCGCTGATGACCAGCGCCGCGCCCTCCTCGGCAAGCGCATCGGCGATGGAGCGCCCGAGCCCCTTCGTACCGCCCATCACCAGGGCACGGCGGCCCTTCAGACCCAGATCCATATCTCGTCTCTCCCTGAGCAGGGCGGGGCCGGCCCGCCCGGCTGTATCGGTTCGCGACCCTGCCTGCCGCGGGCCCCTCTGGCAAGACGCCGCCGGGCTGTTATGACGCCCTCAAACCTTCAGGAGACGCTCCATGGCCAAGCCTGTCCTGCTCGTTACACGCAAGCTGCCCGAGGCGATCGAGGCCCGCGCTGCCCGCGACTATGATGCCCGACTCAACCCGCAGGACGCGCCCTGGGCGACGGACGGAGCCGAGATCGCCCGCCGCGCGACCGAGGCCGGTGCCGCCGGCATCCTGGGTGCCGCCGGGGACCGCTTCGACGCCGCCTGCATCAACGCCTTGCCATCCAGCGTGAAGATCATTGCCACCTTCAGCGTCGGCTTCGATCATATCGATACCGCAGCCGCCAAGGCACGCGGTATCGTGGTGACGAACACGCCGGAGGTGCTCTCCTTCGCCACTGCCGAATGCGCCTTCACCCTGATGCTAATGGCCGCCCGCCGTGCCGGGGAGGGGGAGCGGATGGTCCGCGCCGGCAAATGGGAGGGCTGGGCGCCCACTCAACTCCTGGGGGTAACGCTGGAGGGCAAGAAGCTCGGCATCCTCGGCTTTGGCCGGATCGGACGGGAGCTGGCGGCCATGGCCCGTGGATTCCGCATGGAAATCCACTACCGCGACCTCAACCGTCTGCCGCCGGAGCTGGAACAGGGTGCCATCTACCACGACAGTGACGAGGATTTCCTGCGGACCATCGACATCCTCTCCATGCATGTGCCGGGCGGGGAGGGGACGCGGAAATGGCTGAATGCGGCCCGGCTCGCCACCATGAAGAAGGGGGCCATCGTGGTGAATACCGGCCGCGGCCCCTCGGTGGATGACGAGGCGCTGATCGCGGCGCTGAAATCCGGCCACATCCGCGCCGCCGGTCTCGATGTCTATGACGGCGAGCCGAAGGTGAACCCCGGCTATCTCACGCTGGAGAATGTCGCGCTGCTGCCGCATCTCGGCAGCGCCACCATCGAGACGCGCGACGCCATGGGCAACCGGGCGCTGGAGAACCTGGATGCGGTGCTGCTGAAGGGCACCGCGCCGCCGCATCGGGTGGCTTGAACGAAGAAGGGCCGGCCGCTTCCGGCGGCCGGCCCTGTCAGGCTGGAAGGGATCGGCCGAATCAAGCCGCCAGCGCATCCTCGGCATCGAGGGTGACGGCAACGGCATGCACCACCGCGGCGATGCGCACGGCGGCCTGCACCTGTTCCTTGCTCATCCCGTGCTGGAGGACAGCCTTTTCATGCGCCTCCATGCACATGCCGCAGCCATTGATGGCGGAGACCGCGAGGGACCAAAGCTCGAAATCCGCCTTATCGACGCCGGGCCTGGCCATGACGTTCATGCGCAGCTTGGCCGGCATGCTTGCATAATCACCGCCCACCAGATGGCTGAAGCGGTAATAGATGTTGTTCATGCCCATGATCGAGGCTGCAGCCTTGGCAGCGTTCAGCGCCTCCGGGCTCAGCTTCGGGCCGAATTCCGCGGTGACGGCCTTGGTGACCTCCGGATTGCGGGCGGCGATGGCGGAGGCGATGAAGGCACCGGCGCGCTGCTGCTCGTTCAGCACCGGCTCGGTCGCCAGGCTGCCCAGGTTCAGCTTCTGGTCCTTGGCATATTCGGGCAGGCGGTTGCGCAGGGCTTCCAGCGACATCGCGGGCTCCTTCCTTCGGTTCGGATTGTCTGCGGTGGGCGGAGCTGAGGCACAGCGCCTCAGCTCGGCGCACCGTCCCCGGAATGGGGAGGGTTGGCGCGCGGGGAGTGATACCCTCGCGCGCCGCGCCGTCAGGCCGCCTTGTTGAACAGGGCGTCCGGGTTCAGCGTTTCCTTGCCCTTCTCCCAGTTGCAGGGGCAGAGCTCGTCGGTCTGCAGCGCGTCGAGCACGCGCAGCACCTCCTGCGGGTTGCGGCCGACATTCAGGCCGTTCACCGAGGCCCACTGGATGGTGCCGTCCGGATCGACGATGAAGGTCGCGCGCAGCGCCACGCCCTCATTCTTGTCGAGGATGCCAAGCGCCTCGGACAGCTCGCGCTTGGTGTCGGCCAGCATCGGGATCGGCAGGTCGCGGATGTCGTCGTTATGCACGCGCCAGTTCAGGTGCACGAACTCGGTGTCGGTGGAGACGCCATAGACCACCGCGTCGCGATCCGCGAACTCGCCGGCCAGCTTGCCGAAAGCGGCGATCTCGGTCGGGCAGATGAAGGTGAAGTCCTTGGGCCAGAAGAAGACGACCTTCCACTTGCCGGGGTCGGACTCATTGGTGATCTGGGTGAAGGACTTGCCAGGGCCGCCGAGGCCCTCGGGGCCGCCCTTGACGGCAGTCAGGTTGAAGCTCGGGAACTTGTCGCCAACGGTCAGCATGCAGGTCTTACCCCTTTGAACTCATTCACTCGGTCGCCGGGCGCAGCTTCAGCAATGCTGTGCCGCGCCGCAGCACGGGGAGATATGCGACCGGGTCCGCTTCATTTCAAATGAATAGTTTTTGGCGTTTTGATCGATTGAAGCGATCACTTCAGCCCGAGGAGCCCCCGTCCTATGGCCCATGGTTCCAGCCGGAATCGCCTACCAGCTCAATCCTGGCCGTATACGGAACAATCACATATGGCCAAAAGTTGCCATGTGAGAAATCCAGCACGGTCTGGTCCCCGGAATCCGGAAGCGGCGATCTGGGCCGGAATGAAGGGGAAATGCGCGAATTGAACCGGGGGGGCCCTACCCTCCGCGGTGGTACGGTCCGGACCCGCTTCGGACTGCGCTGTAATGAATACGCTGTCCAGGCGAATGAAGACCGTCTCCTCGATCCCACTCAGGCTGCCCAGGAGGGGCCGACCGCGACTCGCCGGTTACACCTTCT
>CALGVL010000213.1 GCA_937930165.1 uncultured Acetobacteraceae bacterium | reverse complement strand
AAGCTGGACCTTCTCCACGGTCGGCCAGGCGGAATGCGCCCGCTTCATCATCGACCGCGGGATCAAGGTGGACGACCTCTTCACCGAGCAATGGCGCCTCGACCAGGCGGCAGAGGCCTACCGGCTGTTCGACCAGCAGACCAGCGGCAAGGGCGTGTTCCTGTTCTAGAGCCTGTTACGAACTGAAGCGATGGCTGTGGGTTTGCGGGCATGGCCCGCAAACCCTATCCGTCTGATGTCTCTGACGAGGAATGGGCGCTGGTGGCGCCCTACCTGACGCTGCTGCCGGAGACGGCGGGGCAGCGTGAGCATCCGATGCGCGAGGTGTTCAACGCCTTGCGCTGGCTGGTGCGCTCGGGGGCGCCCTGGCGCCTGCTGCCGAACGACTTCCCGCCCTGGCATGCGGTCTACGACCAGACCCACCGCTGGCTCCGGGCGGGCTGCTTCGAGCGGCTCACCCACGACCTGCGCGCCTTGCTGCGGGCCGCCGCTGGCCATGAGCCCGAGCCCACGGCCGCCATCCTCGACAGCCGCACGCTCCGCTCCACCCCCGAAAGCGGGCGCAGGGCAGGCTACGACGGGGCCAAGCGCAAGCGCGGCTCGAAGGTGCATGCGGCGGTGGACACGCTCGGTCATCTGCTGGCCCTGCACGTCACGCCCGCCAATGCCGACGACCGCGCCGAGGTCGGCCGCCTCGCCGAGGCCGTCCAGGAGGCCACGGGTGAGCGCGTCGAGGTCGCCTTCGTGGACCAGGGCTACACGGGCGTGCGCCCCGCCGAGGCCGCCGCCCAGCACGGCATCCAACTCGAGCTCGTCAAGCTCCCCGAGGCCAAACGCGGCTTCGTCCTGCTGCCCAGGCGATGGGTCATCGAGCGCTCCTTCGCCTGGGCCACACGCTTCCGCCGCCTCGTCCGCGACTACGAGCGATTGCCCCAGACCGTCGCCGGCCTGCACTTCATCGCCTTTGCCTGCCTCATGCTTCATCGCATCGCATTGGCTCAGGGTCCGTAACAGGCTCTAGGCTCGGAGAGGGGGGAGCCTCGCGCTCCCGCCACCTCAATGGGCCGGTCCGGCCGGAGGCAGGGCGGACGCCGGGGTGGCCGCGAAGGCGGCCAGCTCGCGGGCCGCCGCGTGCCGCTCCTGCGCCGTCATGTCGAGCAGCCGGGCGACCAGATGCAGTCCGACCGCATGGGCGAGCAGGCGCAGGGCCTCCGCCTCCTCGGCGCCCGCCAGTTCGGCCTGCCGCAGGGCCTCGGCCAGGGCGCCGTCCTGCACCGGCCCGCTCCGGCCGCCATGCCGGAGCAGCAGCAGGATGTCGCTCACCGGGTCGGCCGCCATGCGCGCGTCGCCGCCGCCCGGCTCCTCGCGCAGCGAGGCGAAGGCATGCTCCAGCCGGCGCAACTGCTCCTCCGCCTGCTGGAGCAGCCGGAACAGCAATTGCAGCAGGGCCGGTGAGGCCACGACCTCCGGGCAGCCGCGCAGGGTCTCGACGCGCAGGGTCATGGCAGCGTGGGCATCGCGCAGCCGCCCCAGGATGCGCCGCCGCAGGACGGCATCCGGCATGCAGGCACGCTCACGCGTGAGCAGGTTCCGGCCACCGCCCGGTGCCCTTCGGCCGGCCTCCTCATCCCGCTTCGTCATGACTGGCCCTCCCTCATCACCGCAGCGGCGCCATGTCGTGCGGCCGGGCTGCCGGGGGAGCCTCGGGCACCGCCGGCCGCGGTTTGGCCGGTGGCGGTGAAGAAGCTGTCGGGCGCCATGCCGCGGCGCCCGGCTGGCATGTTCTGGAATGTCATGCTGCAGCCTTTGCCATTCTGGCCGGAGCGTCGGGGCAACGCCTCCGCATCCGGCGGAAGAGTTCCTGCGCAGGGCGGTGACGGCGTGTCCGCAGCCTTCCCGCGCGCCTGTCCCCGCTATCCGGAGCAGCGGGGCCGGTCCGGGCGGAGCAGGAGAGGGCTGCCTTCCGGCTGTAGGATCCCCGGCTCCGCGGGCTCCCCTTGCCCTTCGCCCGGAATCCGCCCTGGCCGGTGCAGGGGACACCCTTCCGTGATCCGGCGCATCTGAACAGGGCGCGATTCCGTCCAGGGTTCGATACGGTTTGTGGTCAGGGTCATTCGCCTGACATGCCCGGGGAGGCATGACACGGGGCTCAGGTGAAGCTGTGCGGCAGCAGCCCCAGGCGCAGCTCGCGTATCGTGCGGCGGCAGGGGCAGGCCGCGGCCTCCAGCCCCTCCGGATCGGCCACGGCGACGGCGCCGCGCGCGAGGCTGATCAGCGCCTCCTGCCGCAGCTGGCCCAGGACCTGGTTCACGGTCGGCCGCCGGGCGCCGACCAGACAGGCCAGCCAGTCCTGTGTCAGGGCGAAGCCGGGACCAGCCCGGTCCTGCAGCTCCAGGAGGCAGCGGGCCGTCCGCTGTCGCAGCGGGTGCAGCGCTCCACAGGCAGTGTTGTAGGCAAGCTGGGCGATGGAGGCCATGGCATGCCGCCGCATCAGGTCGCGCAGCGCGAAGTCCCGGTCGGCCAGGGCGCGCAGGCGCTCGGTGGCGATGCTACGCGCCTTGCCCTCCACCAGTACGCAGGCCCGCAACGGGGAACTGGGCATCCCGAGCAGGGCGGGCAGGCCGACCAAGCCCTCCTTTCCCAGGAATTCCACACAGACCCGGCCGCCGGCTGAGGATTCCGCGATCAGGGCGACGATGCCGGAATCGGGGAAGATGATCCGCTCGATCCATTGGCCGGGGGCAAGCAGCATTTCCCCGGGCAGCAGCGCCAGATGCGTCAGCATCGGCTCCAGCAGGTCGCGCTTGGCGCGCGGCAGCACCGCCAGCAGGCGATTACCGCCCGCCCCCCCTGCCGTGCCCTTGCCGGGCCCGGTCCCGGATGGAAGGTGCTGCATTGAGCGGCTCAACGGCGCAGCCTCATGGCCGTTCCAATGCAGGCCGGGCTACCGCTGTCACGCCACTGACACCCGCCGTTCCTCAACCGGCTGCGGGCCTGCCGGTGTCCAGGGGCGGGGCGGCGAAGCCGCGGCCGGCTCAGGTGACGGCGCACGCATTCCGCCGCGCCGGAGGGGGCGTCCGCCACCGCCAGCACCTGCGGCCCGACGGCACGCAGGGATGGATCAGCCATGTCCGGGCGGGCTGCCGAAGGCCCCGTGCTCGCCTTTCCCGGTGATGAGCCGGGCACCGCGCTGGAAGGTGAGATAGCTCCAGAGCCAGTTGAAGGAGACGGCGATGCGGCTGCGGAAGCCGATCAGATACCAGATATGCGCGATGCCCCAGAACCACCATCCGATCAGGCCGGTGAGGCGGATCCGGCCCAGCTCCACCACCGCCGCGCGGCGGCCGATGGTGGCGAGGTTGCCGTAGTGGCGATAGGTGAAGGGCGGCGGCGGCGGCGCCCCGGTGGCACGCGCCGCAATCAGCCGGCCGACATAGCGGCCCATCTGCTTCGCCGCGGGGGCGATCCCGGGTACGGGCTTGCCGCTGGCATCATGCACCGCCGCCGTGTCGCCGATGACGAAGATCGCGGGATGCCCTGGCACCGAGAGATCCGGATTGACCTTCACCCGCCCGGCACGGTCATGCTCCGTGCCGAGCCAGCGGGCGGCGGGTGAGGCGACGACGCCCGCTGCCCAGATCACATTGCCGGAGGCGATGCGCTCGCCCCCATCCAGCGTCACCCCGGCCGCGTCGATGCCCGTGACGGGCACCCCCATGCGCAGCTCGATGCCCATCCTTTGCAGCGAGCGCGCGGCGGTGGCGGAGAGATCCTCCGGAAAGCTCGGCAGCACGCGTGGCCCGGCCTCGACCAGCAGGATGCGGGCGGCATCCGGGTTGGCGCGGCGGAATTCGCGGCGCAGCGTGTGATGCGCGAGTTCGGCGATCGCTCCGGCCAGCTCCACCCCGGTCGGGCCACCGCCGACCACCACGAAGGTCAGCAGCCGTCGCCGCTCCTCCCTGTCATTCACCTGCTCCGCCTGCTCGAAGGCGAGGAGCAGGCGGCGGCGCAACTCGGTCGCGTCCTCCACCGTCTTGAGGCCCGGTGCATTCGCGGCCCATTCGTCATGGCCGAAATAGGAATGTGTGGCGCCGGTGGCGATGACCAGCGCGTCGAAGGGCAGAACCAGGCCGGAGCGGGTGTGGACGGTACGCGCCGCGCTGTCCACGCTCACCACTTCCGCCATCAGCACCAGCACATTCGGCTGGTGGCGGAAGACGGTGCGCACCGGCCAGGCGATGTCGCCCGGCGAGAGCGCCGCCGTCGCCACCTGATAGAGCAGCGGCTGGAACAGGTGGTGGTTCCGCCGGTCGAGGAGGGTCACCGCGACCGGAGCCCGTGCCAGTGCCCGTGCCGCCTCCAGCCCGCCGAAGCCGGCACCGACGATTACCACGCGGAAGGGGGCCGCCGCGGTTGGGGCCTCGCCGCCTGCGCGATCCATCGAGGGCATCTGCTAGGTGCGGCCCCCGCCGCCTTTCCCGCCTCCATTGGTTCTGTTGATCCGGTCCATTCGGTCCATCTCGGCGGCAGCGCGGCTGGTCGCCTGGTTGGCGGTGGGCAGGAAGGGCAGGCTGGCCAGGCGTTGCAGGGTCAGCGCGCCATTGGGGAAGACCGGGGGCGAGAGGATCCGCTGCACCGCCGCCTGATCGCCTGCGCGCAGCGCCCGCGAGGCAGCGAAGAGCGCGTCGATCACCGCCTGGGGCGGTGCCTGCGGAGCGATGCCGAGCGCGGCGCGCTCTTCCTCCCGGGCCTGCCGTAAGGCCAGCCCGACGGTCGGGTCGAATTCGCGCCAGCGCGGACCGGTCGGGATTTCCGAGGCCAGATATTCCAGCTGGGCAACCGCGCGGGCGGCATCGGCCGGGTTCCCCGCCACGCTGGACGGCGTGCCGAAGACATAGGCGGTGTTGATGATGGCTGCGCGGGTCGGATCGCCGGCGCCGACCACGGCGTCGGCTGGCAGCGAGACCCAGTCCAGCCTTGCCTGCGGGCTGGGCGGGGCGCAGCTGGCGGCCGCGGCGAGCAGGACGATGCCGGCATACCGCGTGGCACGAATCATTCCTGGCCTCCTTGTCCTTTCCGTCGCGGGAGTGTCCCGCATGGTGCCCCGGTCCGGGCACCCGGCTAGGCTAACGCCGGTTGCGCGGTGCCGCCTCGCCTTGCGCCCTCTGCATGGCGGCAGGTGACGATCACGTGATTTCGGCCGGGTGCCGGCCCGCATGCAGCAGGCGGCAGCCTTGGCGCGCTGGCGCCATGAACTCCGGCACGGTCCCGGCGCTGCTTGGTCGGACGCCGCAGGAAAGGGCACCGACATGCCCAGAGCCGATATGCCACGACATGAGGACCCGACCGAGATCGAGCCCAGGCCGAAACCGACGCCGCTGAGGGACGACGGGGCGACATCCTCCGAATTGCGGCACGACATCGACAGCGGCGCCACCGGCGACAAGCTTCCGATGCTCGATCCCGCGGCCGCGCCGCTCGGCAGCGACGCCGAGGCCAGTGGCGTGCCGCCGGCGCCGAAGGAGGTCGCCGTGGCACGCCGGATGGAGCGCAAAGGGCCGCGCAGCCCGGAGAACCCCTTCGGCTTGGGCGGGGATCCCGCCGCGCTGCGCCTGGTGTCCGGGTTGGCCGCGCTCATCCTGCTCGGCGGGCTTGCCGTCTGGCTAGGGACGCTGTGACCGCGGCGGAGGGCAGGAGCCTGGTGAGTGAGCCGGATCGAGGGGGCGGCCGGGATCCCGCGCAGGATCCCCTGGCCGGCATGCATCCCGATCTGCGACGAGGCCGCCTCTCGGCGCGGCCGGGGCCGCTGCTGCAGGCCGTCCCGCCACAGGGGGTGAGCCTGCTCGGGCTCGATGGCCGGCGCGATGGGCTGCTGCTGGTCCCGCCCCTGGCAGCCGGGGAGGCGGCGCCGCTGCTGGTGCTGCTGCACGGCGCCGGTGGGGCGGCGGCCGGCATGTTGCGGCTGCTAGAGCCGCAGGCGCGGGAGGCCGGCATCGCCCTGCTGGTCCCGGAATCGCGCAAGGTGACCTGGGACGTGATCATGGGCGAATTCGGCCCTGACGTGGCCTTCCTGGGTGCCGCGCTGAGCCATGCCTTCGCCCTCCTGCCGGTGGATGCGGCGCGGCTGGCGATCGGCGGGTTCTCCGACGGCGCGTCCTATGCGCTGACGCTCGGCCTGGGGAATGGCGACCTGTTCGGCTGGGTGCTGGCCTTCTCGCCGGGTTTCGCCGCGCCACCGGCGACCATCGGGCGGCCGCAGATCTTCGTCTCCCACGGCACGGCGGATGATGTCCTGCCGATCGGCCATTGCAGCCGCCGCATCGTCCCCCGGCTGCAACGCGCCGGCTACACGGTGCGCTACGAGGAATTCGAGGGCGGCCACAAACTCCCGGCCCGGATCGCCGCCGACGCACTGGACTGGCTGCGCGCCGGCTGATCCGGGCCGGTGAGGGCATGGCTCAGGCCATGTTCACCATTATTGTCTTCTTGTGGGTGAAGTGCTCCAGCATGGCCTCCAGCGAGGCTTCCTTGCCGAGGCCGCTGCTCTTCACCCCGCCATAGGACAGGTTGGCCTGCACGACGAGGTTCTGGTTGATCTGCACCAGCCCTGCCTCCAGCCGGTGCGCCAGATCCAGCCCGACCTTCAGGTTGTTGGTCCAGAGCGAGGCGGCGAGGCCGTATTCGCTGTCATTCGCCTCCGCCAGCACCGCTTCCGCATCGTCGAAGGGGGCGATGACGGTGACGGGGCCGAAGATCTCCTCCCGTACCAGTCGGCTGTCCTTGGGCAGGTCGGTGAAGATCACGGGCTGCAGGAACAGCCCCTTCCGCAGCGCCGGATCCTTCGGCATGGCGGAGCAGACATGCGCCTTGGCGCCGGGCGTCGCCTTGCCTTCCTCGATGAAGCCCTGGACCTTCTCGAACTGGCCGGGCGAGATGATGGTGCCGATATCGGTCTTCTCGTCCAGCGGGTCGCCCATCACCATCTTGTCCACGGCGGACTTCATGGCCTGGACGAATTTCTCGTAGATCGGCCGCTCCACATAGATGCGGGAGGCCGCGGTGCAGCTCTGCCCCTGGCGGGTGAAGCGCATGGAGGTGAGCGCGCCCTGCACCGTCTTCTCGAAGTCGCAATCGGCGAAGACGATCATCGGCGACTTGCCGCCGAGCTCCAGCGTCACCGGGATCAGCTTCTCGGCCGCGGTCTTGTAGACGATCTTGCCCGTCTCGACCGAGCCGGTGAAGGTCACCTTCTTCACCAGCGGATGCTCCACCAGCGGCGCGCCGCATTCCGGGCCGAAGCCGGAGACGATGTTGAACACGCCCGGCGGCAGGACGCGGTTCATCAGCTCGCAGATGCGCAGCACGGCGAGCGGCGCTTCCTCCGCCGACTTCACCACCACGGAGTTGCCGGCCACCAATGCGGGCGCGACCTTCAGCGCCATCAGCAGCATCGGCACGTTCCAGGGGATGATGGCGCCGACCACGCCCAGCGGCTCCCGCACCGTGACGGAGAGGACATTGGGGGCGAAGGGGACGCTCTCGCCCTTCAGCTCACTGCCGAGGCCGCCGTAGAATTCGAAGATGTCGGCGACGACGCCAGCCTCGACCCGGCTTTCGGTGCGGAGCGCCTTGCCGGTCTCCAGCGCGATCAGGCGGGCGAGCTCCTCCACATGCTCCTTCAGGATCGCGGCGCATTGATGCACCAGCGCGCCGCGCTTGCGGGCCGGGACCTTGGCCCATTCCTTCTGCGCCTTGGCCGCGCTCTGAACCGCGGCCTCCACATCCGCCGCATCGCCCTCGGCAGCGCTGGCGATCTGCTC
>CALGVL010000212.1 GCA_937930165.1 uncultured Acetobacteraceae bacterium | reverse complement strand
GATGTAGTAGTCGCCCTGCCGCACCGCGCGGGTCTTCAGGCTGGCAAGGTCGGAGCCAGCGCCCGGCTCGGAGAAGCCCTGGCACCACCAGTCGTCCAGGTTCGCCATGCGCGGCAGGAAGCGCTTCTTCTGCTCCTCCGTACCGAATTCGATGATGACCGGGCCGCACATATTGGTGTTGAAGGCCAGCGGCTGCGGCGCCGGCGCCTGCTGCAATTCCTCGCGGAAGATGTAGCGCTGCGCCAGCGTCCAGTTCGGGCCGCCCCATTCCACCGGCCATTCCGGCACGGCCCAGCCCTTGGCATTCAGCTTGCGCTGCCAGTCCACGACCATCTCCTTGGTCGGGGACTTGCCGCGGATCATCCGCTCCCGCGTTTCGGCGGGCAGGTTCTTGTCGATGAAGTCGCGCACTTCCTGGCGGAAGGCGCGCTCGGCCTCGGTGAAGCGGAGTTCCATCTGTTCCTCTCCGTACTATCCCTCAGGAGGAGGCAGGCACCGCCCGGCGGGCCTGCTCCTCCTCCACCAACGCAAGCTTGGCGAGCTTGCCGACCGGCGTTCTCGGCAGGCTCTCCCGGACTTCCAGCGCCACCGGCATCTCATACTTCCCCAGCCGCTCCGCCAGGAATTCCCGCAGCGCCTCCAGGGTCAGCGGCGCGGCATCCGGCCGCAGCGTGCAGAAGACCTTGGCCGACTGCCCCCGATACGGGTCGGGGATGCCGATCACGGCGCATTCCACCACATCGGGATGCTCGTGGACCGCCTCCTCGATCACCCGCGGATAGACGTTGAAGCCGCCGGAGAGGATCATGTCCTTCTTCCGGTCCGTCAGGTAGAAGAAGCCGTCCGGCGCCATCCGGCCGATATCGCCGGTCAGGAAGAAGCCGTCCACGAAGGCGGCGGCGGTCTCCTCCGGCCGGCGCCAATAGCCCTTCATCACATTCGGGCCGCGGATCGCAATCTCCCCGGTCTCGCCCGGCGGCAGGACGCGGCGCGGATCGTCCATGGCCACCACGCGCATCTCGATGCCCGGAATGGGCACGCCGATGGAGCCCGGCCGCACCGGCGCATCCGGCCGGCTGGGCAGCACCGTGCCGGCCGGCGCCGTCTCCGTCATGCCCCAGCCGCCGCCGAGGCGCTTGCCGGTCAGCCGCTCGAATCGCGCCGCCACCTCCACCGGCAGCGCCTCCCCGCCGGAGGAGGCATTGCGCAGCGAGGAAAGGTCGCGCCGGTCGATGTCCGGATGGTTCGCCAGCGCGATCCACATGGTCGGCACGCCGCACATGTCGGTGGCCTTTAGCACCTCGATGTCGTGCAAGGTCTGCTCCACATCGAAGCGTGCCCGCAGCAGGATCTCGTTGCCCTGGCGGATGTTCATCAGCAGGTCGCAGGTGAAGGCGTAGATGTGGAACAGCGGCAGCACGCCAATGACGCGGCGGAACCGCCGCTCCCCCTCCGGCCCGCGGCCACCGTTCCACAGCGCATACTGGCTGCATGCCGCGGTCAGATTGGCATGGGTCAGCATCGCCCCTTTGGGCAGCCCGGTGGTGCCGCCCGTATATTGCAGCAGCGCCACCTCGTCTTCCGAAACCTCCGGCAGCGAGTCCGGCTCCGGCGCCCGCATCCAGGCTTCCAGCCGCTCCACGTCCTCCGGCACCGGGGCGGAAGGCGGTCCCTCCCCCCAATGCGCGTCGTCCCCCACCACAAGGCGGGAGACGAGGCCCTGTGCCCGCAGGGCCCCGGCCAGCTTCAGCAGCCCCTCATGCGCCAGCGTCACGAGCACTCGCGCGCCGGAATCGCGCAGCTTGTGCGCGATGGTGCGCGGCGCGTCGATGGGCGAAAGCTGCACCACCCGCAGCCCTGCCATCGCCGCGCCGAAGACCACCACCGGATGGAAGGCGGTGTTGCCGACCAGCAGCGCCACCCCCTTCCTCGCCTCCGGCATACCGAGCAACACGCCGGCCACGCGCCGCGCATTGCTGTGCAGTTCGGGAAAGCCGATGCTGGCCTCGCGGTAGCGGATGGCGCAGCGGTCGGGATATTCCGTCGCGCTCCGCGTCAGCACCGCGCCCAGCGTCGAGGTGGCGATCGGCGCGCCCCAATCCAGGCCGGGCGGATAGGCCCACTCCCAGGGAAAGGGGCGCGCACCCATCGTCAGGCCGCCTTCCCGGCTCCCTTCATGGTGGCGAAACTGCCGCCCTCCTTGGCCAGTTGCTCGATCAGCGCCGCCGGCTTCAGGTTCGGGTCATTCGTCGCCTCGGCATAATGCGCCAGCTTGTCGCGGACCGCCTTCAGCCCCATGCGGTCGGCCCAGAACATCGGTCCGCCGCGCCAGGCCGGCCAGCCAAAGCCGTTGACGAAGATCACGTCGATATCCACGGGGCGGGAGGCGATCCCCTCCTCCAGGATGCGCGCGCCTTCGTTCACCATGGGCAGCAGCAGCCGCTCCAGGATCTCCTGGTCCTCGATCTTGCGGCGGCGGACCTGCATCTTCTCCGCGACCTCGAGGATGATCTTCTCGACCTCCGGATCCGGCATGCGCTTCCGGTTTTCGTCGTATTTGTAGTAGCCCTTGCCGGTCTTCTGGCCGAGCCGCCCGGCGGCGACGATGGCATCCGCGATCGGCGCCTTGACCCCGCGCGCCTTGCGCACCGCCGCGCCGATGTCGAGCCCCGCCAGGTCGCCAGTGGCCAGCGGCCCCATTGCCATGCCGTAGGCTTCCATCACCCGGTCGATATCCTGCGGCAGGCAGCCTTCCAGCAGCAGCTTCTCTACCTGCGGCCCGCGCTTGCCGGTCATGCGGTTGCCAACGAAGCCGTCGCAATTGCCGACCACCACCGGCAGCTTGCCGATGCGCTTGCCGACATCAATGGCGGTCGCCAGCGTCTCGAAGCTGGTCTTCTTGCCGCGCACGATCTCCAGCAGGCGCATCACATTCGCCGGGCTGAAGAAGTGCATGCCGCAGACCAGCTCCGGCCGCTGCGTGGCGCTGGCGATCTCGTCGATATTCAGCGTCGAGGTGTTGGAGGCCAGCACGATTCCGGGCCGCGCCACCTTGTCCAGCCGGGCGAAGATCTCCTTCTTCACTCCCATATCCTCATAGACCGCCTCGATGACGAGATCGGCCTCCTTCACCGCGGCGTCGAAATCCGTGGTGCCCTGCAGCAGCGCGGCGCGCTTGTCCATCTCCTCCCGGGAGAGGCGGCCGCTGTCCACCGTGCGCTTCCAATTGGCGTGGCAGCGGGCGATGCCCTTCTTCAGGGCCTCGTCATTCATCTCCACCACGGTCACCGGCATGCCGAAATTGGCGCAGGACATGGCGATGCCGCCGCCCATGGTGCCGGCGCCGATCACCACCACCTTCTTCACCGGCAGCGGCTTCGCATCCGCCGGCATGTCGGGGACGCGCTGCGCCTCGCGCTCGCCGAAGAAGACATGGCGCAGCGCCTGCGACTGCTCGCCGGCGACGAGGCGCTGGAACTGCGCGCGCTCCACATTCAGCCCCTCCTCGAAGGGCATGGTGAAGGCGGCGCGCACCGCCTCGACGCAGCCCTTCGGGCTCTCCTGGCCGCGGCTGCGGGCCAGCAGCTTCTTCGCCGCCTCGTCGAAGGCAGCCATGTCCTGGCCCTGGATCTTGTCCTTGCGGTCCTTCGCCAGGGTGAATTTGCGGCCGGAACTGGCGGCCTCCCGCGCCCACTCGATCGCGGCCCGCTCCAGCTCGCCCGGCAGCACGGCATCGATGAAGCCGAGCTTCACAGCCTCCTCCGCCGAAACCGGCTCGCCGCTGACGATCAGCCGCAGCGCGTCCAGCCCGATCAGCCGCGGCAGGCGCTGCGTGCCGCCAGCGCCGGGCACGAAGCCGCGCTTCACCTCCGGCAGCCCCACCTGCGCGCCGGGCGAGGCGACGCGCGCATGGCAGGCCAGTGCCAGCTCCAGCCCGCCGCCCAGCGCATTACCGTGGATGGCGGCGACGACCGGGGCCTTCGACTGCTCGATGGCGTCGAAGACCTCGGGCAGCGAAGGCGGCTTCCGCGGCTTGCCGAATTCGGTCATTTCGGCACCCGCACTGAAATTGCGGCCGGAGCCGATCAGCACGATGGCCCGCGCCCCGCCCGTGGCAGCCGCCTTCAATCCTTCGAGAAGCCCCTCGCGCACCTCCGTGCGCAGCGTGTTCACTGGAGGGTTGGCGATCCGGAGGACATGGATATCCCCGTCACGAACATGCTCGACATACTGCCCCGCCGGGCGCGGTTCATCGGCCATGGATGGAGGATCCTCTCCGGTTTCTCGTTCGTATCAGGTGCGTGCATCCTCATGCGCCGCCGAGCGGCCTGTCAACCGCACCAGGGGACTCACGCCGCGATCAGCCCACCCCATTGCAGGCCGGCATAGGCCAGCGCCACCACCAGCATGACGAGGTACGGGCTGGCCCCGCGCAGCAGCGCCAGGGTGCACAGCAGCAGCGTCGCCACCTCCCGCCAGCCGGCGCCGTCCGCCTGCAGCAGCGTGACCACCCCGGCGAAGATCAGCCCGACCGCAATCGGCGCCAGCCCGCGCTCGATCACCCGCCGCAGCGGGGAGTCC
>CALGVL010000211.1 GCA_937930165.1 uncultured Acetobacteraceae bacterium | reverse complement strand
GAACTCGCCGGCATAGAGGGCGACATCGGTGCTGGTGCCGCCCATGTCAAAGCCGATGATGCGGTCGAAGCCCGCCATGCCGGCGGTGCGTGCGGCGCCGACGATGCCGCCGGCCGGGCCGCTCAGGATCGCGTCCTTGCCCTGGAAGCTCCCGGCCTCCGCCAGCCCGCCGGAGGACTGCATGAAATAGAGCCGCACGCCCGGCAGCTCGCCCGCCACCTGCTCCACATAGCGGCGCAGGATCGGGGAGAGGTATGCGTCCACCACCGTCGTGTCGCCGCGCGGCACGATGCGCGGCAGCGGGCTCGCCTGGTGGCTCAGCGAGACCTGGGCGAAGCCCTCCTCCCGCGCGATCTCGCCGAGGCGCAGTTCATGCGCCGGATGCGCCCAGGCATGCATCAGCAGCACGGCGACGGCGCGGATGCCTTCCGCGAAGGCGGCGCGCAGGGCGGCGCGGGCGCCCTCCTCGTCCAGCTTCTCCAGCTCGGTGCCATCCACGGCCAGGCGGCCGCCGATCTCGGCCACGCGCTCATGCAGCAGGTCGGGCAGGCGGACATTCAGGTCGAAGAGGCGCGGCCGGGCCTGGTTGCCGATGCGCAGCAGGTCGGCGAAGCCGCGATTGACCAGCAGCAGCACCCGCTCGCCCCGGCGCTCCAGCAGCGCGTTGGTGGCGACGGTGGTGCCCATCTTCACCGCCTCGATCGTGCCGGGCGGGATCGGGGCGTCCGGCGGCAGGCCGAGGCAGGCGCGGATGCCGGCCACTGCCGCATCCCGGTAGCGGCCCGGATTCTCGGAGAGCAGCTTGGCGGTGGAGAGCCGCCCCGCCGGGTCACGGGCCACGATGTCGGTGAAGGTGCCGCCGCGATCGATCCAGAATTGCCAGCCCGCGCCCATCGCACCCTCCCCCGGCCTGATGACGACCCGGAACGGGGCGAAGGCCGCAGGCCGGGTGCCTTGGGCTCGCTGACGATTCACCGGCAATTTGTCAATCTGGCAGCCCTGGCGGCGGCCCAGCGGCAATGATGGGTGGCCGAAACATCCTGCCACGGCCCTCTCGCCCTCCGGCATGGCCGTGGTAAGGCTGGCCCGGCAGCAGCGGGGCGGGAATTGAGCTTCTGGGGCAAGATCATCGGTGGGGTGGCGGGATTCGTCACCGGCGGGCCGCTCGGCGCGCTGGTCGGGGCCGCGCTCGGCCATGCGGCGGATGAGGGCAAGGTAGGCGGCGGCTTCCGCGCCTCGCCGCAGACCGCGGCCGACCTGGCCGCCATGCTCGGCTCCCGTGAGCAGCTCTTCTCGATCTGCGTGATCGTGCTCTCGGCCAAGCTCGCCAAATGCGACGGACCGGTGAAGCGGGAGGAGATCGACGCCTTCAAGCGCCTGTTCCGCATCCCGCCCGAGAGCATGCGCGAGGTCGGCCAGCTCTTCGACCAGGCGCGAGAGAGCTCCGAGGGCTTCGAGAGCTTCGCCAAGCGGCTCGGCGAGGCCTTCGCCGACAACAAGGGCATGCTGGAGGATGTGCTGGCGGCGCTGTTCCAGGTTGCCCGCGCCGACGGCCCGCTGACCAAGGCGGAGGTCGCCTTCCTGCAGGCGGTGCAGCTCCGCCTGGGCCTGGATGCGACAGCATGGGAACGGGCGCGGGACGGGCGCACCACCGGCGCGGCGCCTCAGCCGCAGGGGCCGGATCCCTATGCGGTGCTCGGCCTGTCGCGGCAGGCGACGGATGAGGAGGTCCGCCAGGCCTGGCGCCGGCTGATGCGGGAGAACCACCCGGACAGCCTGGCCGCCCGCGGCGTGCCGGCGGAATTCGTCAAGCGCGCGACCGAGAAGGTGGCCAGCATCAATGCCGCCTGGGACCGCATCAAGCGGGAGCGCGGATTGTGAGCGCCAGGCCGGGCCGCGGGGATCATGGCGTGAGGAAGCGCGGATCGTGACACTCCGCATCCGCGAGGCCCCGAGCCCCAACCATGACGCGCGCCCGGACGGCACGCCCATCGACACGCTGGTCCTGCACTACACCGGGATGCGCACCGCCGAGGAAGCAATCCTCCGCCTGCGCGACCCCGAGGCCGCCGTCTCCTCCCACTATGTCGTGGAGGAGGACGGCACGATCTGGCGCCTGGTGCCGGAAGAGCGGCGCGCTTTCCATGCCGGCATCTCCCACTGGCGCGGGCGGGAGGCGCTGAACGGCCGGAGCATCGGCATCGAGATCGTCAATCCGGGCCATGAATGGGGCTACCGCCCCTTCCCCGCCCTGCAGATGGCGGCAGTCTGCGATCTCTGCCTGGAGATCCTGGCGCGCCACCCGATTGCGGCGCGCGACGTGGTGGCGCACAGCGACATCGCCCCGGACCGCAAGCAGGATCCGGGCGAGCTCTTCGACTGGGAAGGGCTGGCGGCGAACGGCGTCGGCCTCTGGCCGCGCGGCGTGCCGGGCGAGGATGCGGCGCTGCCGGCGGATGGCACCGCGCGGGCGCTGCGGCTGCTCGGCGCCATCGGCTACCGCAC
>CALGVL010000210.1 GCA_937930165.1 uncultured Acetobacteraceae bacterium | reverse complement strand
CGCGGCCGCCGGCCTTGGCGTAGAGCCAGGCCAGCTCCGCCTGCACCTGCAGGGCCAGTTCGCGGGTCGGCGCCACCACCAGGGCGAGCGGCGCGCCCGGCGGCGGCAGGCGCTCCGCCTCGCCGAGCAGGTCGGGCGCCATGGCCAGGCCATAGGCGACGGTCTTGCCGGAGCCGGTCTGGGCGGAGACCAGCAGGTCGCGCTCGCGCGTTTCCGGCTCCAGCACCGCGGCCTGGACCGGCGTGGGTTCGGCATAGCCGCGTTCCTCCAGGGCGGATTGCAGCGGCAGGGGGAGGGCAGGGAAGGGCATGGAGTGATCCGGGGGCATGTCAGGCGACAAGGCGGGAACGGCGCTGCTGGCGCAGCACCTCCTCAATCCAGCGGTCGAGCCGTTCAGTTTCGGCCTCCGCCTCGGCGCGGTCGGGATAGGCATCGGGGAAGCGCAGGGAGAGCCAGCGCCAGGCGACGAGTCGTTTGTGAACCTTCTCCGCCCTTTCCAGTTCCTCGCGGCTGGCGCGTTCCGGGGCGGGCAGGCGGCCGGCGGAGGGCGGGCGAACGGTCCGCCCGCCGCCATGCTCCACCGCCCAGCGGGCGAGGCGGGAGACGCCATTGTCCCGCTCATCCACCGGGCAGAGCGCATAGGTCCAGCGGTCGAGCAGCGAGAGCCCGCCGATGCCGTCAATGGCCGAGGCGACGGACATAGCCTGCTCCATATCGGCCAGCCGGTAATTCGGGTCGTCGCGCCGCAGCACCGCACGGCGGATGCGGGCCAGCACGCCGAACAGGCTGTCGGAGCCGATCTCCGCCGCGACGGCGGCGACGATGTCCGCATCCGGCTGCACCTGCGGCCGCAGGTCCTCCGGCACCGCAGGCGGCGCGTTCAGCATCATGCGGACGAATTCCGGGCTGCCGCCGCCGGCCAGCACGGCGACCACGCCTTCCTCGAACCGCCCGAAGCGGCCGGCGCGGCCACCGATCTGCTTGACCTCCTGCGCCGTCAGCTCCCGCTGCCCCTCGCCGTCGAATTTCCGCAGCGTCGAGAAAACGACGCGGCGGATGGGCAGGTTCAGCCCCATGCCGATGGCATCGGTCGCGACCAGGATCTCGGCATCGCCCTCGCGGAAGCGCGCGGCCTCGGCGCGTCGCACTTCCGGGCTGAGCGCGCCATAGACCACGGCGACGCGCCTGCCGCGCCGGACCAGCTCCGCGCGCAGATCCAGCACGTCGCGGCGGGAGAAGGCGACCAGCGCATCCCCGGCCCGCAGATCCCCGAAGGGGACCGGGCGGGAGGCGGCGACGAGCGGCCCCTTGCGCTTCAGGCTGACTTCCTCGACCGGATCGCCGCAGAGCCTGGCGATGCGCTGGACCAGCGGCACGCTCTCCGGCGCGCCGAGGACGAAGACATGCCGCGCCGGCGCGCCCATGATGGCGGCGGTCCAGGCGGCGCCGCGGTCGCGGTCCAGCAGCATCTGCGCCTCGTCCACCACCGCGACATCCACCGGGGCGTGGAAGGGGCACATCTCCACCGTGGCGGCGAGATGGCGGCTGCCGGGCACCGGGATCCGCTCCTCGCCGGTGGAGAGGGAGGCAGCGACGCCGCGCTCTCCCAGCGCCTCCTTGAACTCATGCGCCAGCAGGCGGAGGGGGGCGAGGGCCAGGCCGCTCTCGCCCTTGGCCAGCCGGTCCAGCGCGGTATGGCTCTTGCCCGAATTGGTCGGGCCGGTGACCAGGGTGATGCGGCGGTCCAGCGCCCGCGCCGTGGCGAAATGCCCGGCATAGCGGTCCAGCGCCGCCACCCGCGCCACCGCCGCATTCGCGCCGCGGCCGAGCTTCAGCGCCGGGGCGGCCGGCCTGCCGCGCTTCCGGTCCTCGCGGCTGTCGCGTTCGGCCTCGCGCCAGTCGGCGATCTCGCCGCGCAGCTTCACCAGCTCGGCGGGGTCGAATTCCCAGCGTTCCTGACCCTTGCCCTTGCCATGCACGGGCACGCGGCGGGCGACGGGGACCAGCCCGGCGCCGACCCAGCGCAGCGCTTCCTTCGTGGAGCAGCCGAGCAGTTCGGGCACGGCCCGGAAGTCCACCAGGCTGCGCTCCCATTCGCGCAGGCGCTGCACTTCCTCCCGGCGGCGGGCGCGGGCGGCGGCCTGGGCGGCGCGGTGCTCCTGGCGGCGGCGGTCCTCGGCCCGGGCGCTGGTTTCGATGAAGCGGCGGGCCGAATCGGCGTCCAACCCATGCGCGGTGGCGATCTCCCGCGCCAGCATGGCATGGCGGTCGGCCGGAAGCGGGGCAGACTCGGCATCCGCCAGCTCCGCCAGGATGGCTTCCAGCGCCGCCTCCGGCGTCGGCCCGGCGGCACGGAAGCGGGCGGCCAGTACCTCCTCCAGCGCCGCCAGCAGCGTTGCGTCGCGGGCTTCGGGATCGGTGACGGCAGCGGCAGCGGCGGCCGAATCGGCGCGCCGCACCCAGAGTCGCCCGGCGCGATTGGCCAGGTCGTTCAGCCGGGCCGTCCAGGCGCGGCGGCGGACCTCGCAGAGCGCCTGGCGGATGACGCCGGCATCGGCCGGCATACGCCGCTCCACCAGCCGCACCAAGGCTGGCATTTCGCGGGGCTGGACATCGAATCCGGCCGCCAGGATGGCGGCCTCGGCGGGGGAGGCGCTGGGCCGCCGCGGGGCCGGGGCCGCCGCAAGCATGGCGGGGGCTTCGGCCGGGGCGAGGGTTGCGCCGGTTGAATCGGTCAAATCGTGATCTCCGCGACCCTTTCGGGGCCGCGCCATTTTCTGTGGCCCGCTGCGCCATAGCCGGGCCCGGTTGGGGCGGCAGGGGGCGGATCGGGCGGAAGCTCTGCGGGACCGGCGCCGGGGGAGGTCCTGCCGGTGCCGTATGGCAGGCCGGGCGGGCATGAGCCCCGCCGGCCGGCGCGTCGCCGCATCATGTAGTGGCTTTCCGGGCGAATTGCCACCGCCCGCTCGACATTCCATCCTGCGGTATGCAGAGCGAACCGGGCGGGACGAGCGGCGTGGGTATGGACAGCGGGGTGCGGCCCCGGGCGGGGGCGGGGGCTGCGGCCTGGCAGGGGTTCGAACGGCGAATCCTGCTCGGCATCCTGTTCATGTGCGGCGCCGGTCTGATGTTCCCGGTGATGAACGGCTTCGCCAAGATTCTCGGGGCCGACTATTCCACCCTGCAGATCTCCTGGGCGCGGGCCTTCGGCCACATCCTGTTCATGCTGGCGGCCTTCCTGCCACGCTACGGCATCGGCATGCTGCGGACGAAGCGGCCGGGGCTGCAACTGCTCCGGTCCTGGTGCCTTCTCACCTCCAACCTCTGCACCTTCTTCGCCATCATCTTCATCCCCATCGCGGACGCGGCGGCGATCAGCCTGACGGCGCCGCTGATCGTGGCCCTGCTCGCCTGGCCGATGCTGGGAGAGCGGACCACGGCCACGCGGGTCATGGCGCTGGCGGTCGGCTTCCTCGGCGTGCTCATCGTCATCCGGCCGGGGACGGCGGTATTCCATTGGGCCTCGCTCTTCGTCCTGGCGAGCGCGACCTGCTACGCGGTCTACCAGATCCTGACTCGGCGGATCGCCGGCACGGACTCGCCCGAGACCTCGGCGATCTACAGTTCCATCCTCGGCGCCTTCGGCCTTCTGCTGGTCCTTCCCTTCGTCTGGAAGACGCCGGTGAGCCTGTTCGACCTGGCGCTGTTCTGCTCCATGGGGACGCTCGGCGCGCTCGGGCATTACTGCGTGGCGCGGGCGATGGGCTATGCGCCGGCGAACATCATCTCGCCCTTCCAGTATTTCCAATTGCTCGGCTCGGTCGCGGTGGGATGGCTGTTCTTCGGCGACCTGCCGGATGCCTTCACCTGGATTGGCGCCGCCATCATCATCGCCTCGGGCCTGCATATCGGCTGGAGCCAGGCGCGGGCGCCGAGGCGCTGAGCGCGGCGGCCCGATGCCTCTACAGCTGCGGACCGCCCGGGGAGAGGAGGGTCCGGGCGGCCTGGTCGGCGTCCTCCAGCAATTCCCGGATGCAGCGGGCACTGGCCTCGTCATCGGCCGGCAGGCTGCGCTGGCCGGAATGCAGCCGCCGCGGCCGGGTGGCGCCTGGCTGGTGCAACTCGATGGTGACCCGGGCCGCGCCGCGATGGGCGATCAGGCAGCGGTAGAAGGTGCTGCCGCAGCCATCCAGCGCGACCCAGACCGCCCAATATTCGTCCTCCGGCGCGGCCCGCCCGATCTCACGCCAGCGGAGGCCGGGTGCCTGCGCCAGGGCGGCAGACGCCATGCGGTTCTCCCGTCGGGATGTCGGTCGAAGGTAATGTAGGCGTTATCAGTCGTCCCGGGATCCTTCCGATCCCGGCCTCACCGGCCATTGACCCGCGCCGGGGCTGCAGCATGGACGGGCCGAAGACGAGCATCGAAGCAGGCTGACCGGTGGCCTCCCGAGGGGACGGCATGTCAGGGGGACAGCCGGTCGGCGCCGTGCCTGCCGGGGCGTGGCTGCCGGGATGGAGGCAAAAAACAAGGGGCCAGCGGGTTGGGCTGACCCCTCGGTCACTCCGGTATCCCCCACCCTGAGGCGGCGGATGCCGGGCGGCAGAGATGCAACGCCCCGGTGCCGCGGCGGTTCCCCCCATGCGCGTCGCAGGGCTGCCGGCCACCGCCGCGGGAGCGCCGGAAAAACGGCCAAAGACAGGCCGTTCTGCCCAGGCATGACCGAAGCCGCTGCGGGGCGCTCAGGGGAAAGGCAGCCGTCGCAGACCACGTGCAACGACCCGCGCATCCGCGTTGCCGAGCGCACCATCTCCGGCGATCAGCCGACGCGCTGGTACGGGGAGGCGGTTATCTGCCTGACCCATGTCCACGCCTTCCACACCGGACCTGAATTTCGGCAACCCGCTCGTGGCGCGGGAGGTGAAGGATATCGGCGGCTGCCCCTTCGCGCCCATCGGCAAGGGCGCATATCCGGTGACGCTCACCGGGCACGGCTTCTACTGGCTCAGGCTGCTGCCCGCGGCGGAGCCGGACGCGCGGCGCCACGGACCGGCCGGAGCGGGAGAGGGAGGCCATGGCACGATCCGAATCCCTGCTGACCCCGAGCATGGCGGGCTGGCGGATGGCCGGACCCGGCAGCTTCCGCCGGACCGGGACGGGCGATGCGATTGAGAGCTTCGGCGGCAGTGGCCTGCTCTGGTATGCGGCGGAGGCGTTCGAGGATTTCGTCCTTCACGCCGAATGGCGGATCACCCGGCCCGAGGACAATTCCGGCGTCTTCCTGCGCTGCCCGCCGCTGCAGGACGATCCGCAACCCGCGATCGAGCGTGGCTACGAGGTTCAGATCGACGATCGCGGCCTGGATCCCGAAACCGGCCGGCTCGGCAGCCCGCTGCACCTGACCGGCGCACTCTACCGCTTGGCGCCGGCCACCGGCCGGGCCTCCCGCCCCACCGATGCGTGGAATGCCTTCGAGATCACGGCGCGGGGGCCGCTCATCGCCGTGCGGCTGAACGGGGTCGAAGTGGCGCGGCTCGACACCGCACTGCGCGAGCCGCGCGGCCATATCAGCCTGCAGAACCACCACGAGGGATCGGCGGTGCAATTCCGCCGGCTCGACATCATCCGCCTCTAGGCGTCCCGAATCTCGATCCCGCCAGACCGGCCTCCGGGGGCCGCGTTCAGTGGCAGGGCGCCAGGCGCGGTCTCCCCGGTGCGGCTATACGCCGCGGAGTAGCGGCGCAAGCAGGCCGGTTACCGGCCCAGGATCTCCGGATAGAGACCCCGCCAGAAGGCACAGTTATGCGCCGCCCCGGCATCGAAGGCGCCGAGCCTGCCCGGCTCGAACCGCATCACCGCCTTGGCCGAGCGGAACCGCTCCCAGGCCGGGACGCCCGGCGCCTGCGGCACGCCGGTCCGGGCGAAGCTGGTCCAGTAGGCCAGCATCTGCCGGGCGAGCTCCTGCGAACGCGGCTTCAGGTCCGGCGCATCCATCCGGCTGGTGTTGGAGAAGTGCGGAAAGAAGTAGTTCAGCTCCGAGGAATGCACCGCACCCAGCTCGAAGCCGGGATCGGGCGTCGCCGGCAGGGAGACGCCCAGGGCAGGGGCGTCCCGGTCGGCGAATTCGAACTGGTAAACCGGGACATATTGTGAGGCGAGTTCCGCGGTGCGGAGATACATGCAGTTGTTGATGCCGACATCCGGCCGGAAATCCGACATCACCGTGCCGAGCGCGGCCGGGGCCGAGGAAAACGCGCTGACCGGATACTGCCGCTGCACTGCCTCCGCCTTGCTGCCATAGATGGCCTTCAGGTAGTCTGCATAGTTGTCGTTCGTGATCCTGGCGCCGGCCTGGACGTCATAGGCGACATAGAGCCGAAGCTCGTCCCGCGTGCCGCCATTGAGCATGGGAACCCGGAGGAAATTGCCGGAGGCCAGGGCCTCGGCGCCCTGGCGGGGCAGGGTCTGGCTGCCGACGCTCGGCGCATAGGCCAGGAGGTCGCTACCGGCGGCCTCCGCCCCCGCCTTCAGCAGATCCGCCACCGGCTTGCTGCGCAGGCAGGCAAGGGCCGTGGCAACATCGCCGCAGCCGACCCGCTCCGCCACCTTCTGGCCGAGCTTCGCGCCCTCCTCCACGCTCCGCAGCGGGAAGACGCAGCCGGCGCTGGTCACGATGGCCTTGTGGAAGAGGCCGGCGGTCTGCTCTGGCGTGATGAGATGCATGCAGATCGAGGCGCCGCCTGCGGACTCGCCGGCCAGGGTGATGTTGTCCGGGTCACCGCCGAAGGCCGCGATATTCTGCTTCACCCAGCGCAGCGCCAGCCGCTGGTCCTCCAGCGCGAAAGCGCCGTTATGCGCTGCCTCGAAGGCCGGGTGCGGCATGAAGCCGAAGACGCCCAGCCGGTAGTTCATGGCAACGACCACGACATCACCGGCGCGGACGATCTCATCCAGCCGGTAGAGCGAGGCCGATCCGCCGACGAAGGCACCGCCATGGATCCAGACGATCACCGGCCGCTTCGCCGCAGCCGTGCCAGCGCTGGGCAGGGGCGTCGAGATGCTGAGGTGCAGGCAATCCTCATCCTCGCTCGCTTCCGTCAGACCGTAGCGGGCGGTCTGCGGGCAGGCGCTGCGGAACTTCGTCGCGTCGAGCGTGCCGTCCCAGGGCGCGGCGGGCTGCGGCGGCGCCCATCGCAGCGCCCCGACCGGCGGCGCGGCATAGGGGATCCCCCTGAACTCCAGCACGCCGTTCCGGACGGCGCCGCGCACCGTCCCCGAAGCCGTTTGCACCACTGTCGGATCTGGTGTGCCCGTGCCCTGCTGCGCCCTGGCATGGCCGGCCAGCAGGCAGACGGACAGGCCAACAGTCTGGATGAGGAATCTCAGTCGCGACATTGGCGCTGACATCTTTGTGATCTAGGCACAAATTTGTGATGGAAACGCAAAGGTAACTCGCGCGCGGGAGGCGCAGCAAGCACCCGCCTCAATCATAGGTGCCATGCGGGGCAGGCCCGCGGGCGCCGCGCTTCCCCGGATCACGGCTTTGTTCGGCAAGGGCGTTGATGCCGGTCAATCCTTCCCGGCCAGGCGTGCCTAATCTCGGCAGATGCCATCTCCGGTCCGGATGGGAGGGAAAAATGGGGGTCAAAGATATCCTGGTGCATCTCGATACGACGGAGCAGGCGGCGACCCGGCTACGGCTGGCTGCCGAGATGGCGCGGCGGCATGCGGCGCATCTGACCGGGCTGCTGGTGATTGACGTCATGCTGCCGCCTCTCGCCGGGGGGGAGATGGGCGGCGGTACCATGCTGGCCGACCTGCTGGAGCAGATGCGCCAGACCGCGCTGGCGGACGCGGCCAGGGTGGAAACAGCCTTCCGCGAGCGGCTGCGCCTGGACGGCCTCAGCGGGGAGTGGCGCCAGGTCGAGGGGGCCACCGCCGAACTCGTGGCGCTGCATGCCCGCTATGCCGATCTCGTCCTGCTCGGACAGGAGGATCCGGAAGGCAGCCAGCCGGCCGCCGGCCCGGTGATCGAGCAGGTGCTCTTCGCCTCCGGGCGCCCGGTCCTGCTGGTGCCATATGCGGGCCGCTTCGAGAGCCTCGGCCGCCGGGTGCTGATCGGCTGGAATGCCAGCCGTGAGGCGGCGCGTGCCGTCAACGATGCCCTGCCGCTGCTCATGCAGGCGGAGACCGTGACGGTGCTGGCCATCAATCCGCGCCGCGGCGTGGGCGGGCATGGCGAGGAGCCGGGGGCCGACATCGCCCTGCACCTGGCCCGCCACGGGGTGAAGGTCAATGTCGAGCATACGGTCACGAGCGGGATCAGCGATGCCGAGACCCTGCTCAACTACGCCGCCGACCTGTCGGCGGACCTGCTGGTCATCGGCGCCTATGGCCATTCCCGCTTCCGCGAACTGGTCCTCGGCGGCGTCACCCGCACCCTGCTGCGCGAGATGACTGTTCCGGTCCTCATGGCGCATTGAGGCGAGCCGCGCGGCGCATCCCCTTGGGCGGGATGCCCGATCGCCGCCGGCCTTGCCAGCGGCGCCTTCTCGGCGGCGAGGTGCAGGCTGAGCTGTCTCGTCCGACTGTGAGCACGGCGCGCTGGACCGGCGGGGCGGGGCAGGTCACGCTCCGGTTGAGCGCTTGCAGAGGGAGGCGGCGATGCGGAGGAACTTGCCGGCCCTTGCCATGGTGGCGGTTCTCGCGGGCGGGGTGCCTGCCGCCGCGCAGCAGCTGGGCGACCCGGCGGCTGGGCAGCGCTTGGCCGAGATGTGGTGCGGCAACTGCCATGTGATCGGACCCAACGTCGTCGGACCCGGTTCGGATGCCGTGCCGACCTTCCCAACCATCGCCCGCAGGCCCTCGACAACGGCAATGGCCCTGCGCGTCTTCCTGCAGACCCCGCATGCACGCATGCCGGACATCCAGATGTCGCGCGAGCAGATCGACGATGTCATCGCCTACATCCTGAGCCTGCGGGACCGCTGGCCGGAGCAATAGCCGGCCCGGCGGAATGACCGGGCGGTGCGCCCCGATCCAGCGCAAGCCGACGCGGCCTGCGCCCAGGCGCCGATCTGCCGGGATGCGCTGGACACCTATTTCGCCGGCACGCCGGACCCCTGACCGCCGACCAGCCTGCGCGCCCCTGAACGGCCCTGGGTTTGGCTCGTTCAGCCGGTGGCAGCGGAAGGCAGGGGCATGAACGATCGCCTGGAACGCCGGGTCTAGATCCGGCAGACCGAGACACTGGCGGAGAATTGGTATCCGCTGCGCGCCTACACCTTCGACTACCGCCGCCGGGCGGCACATGGCAGCGCCTCCGGCGCGAGGTCTACTTCAACGGCCCCGGCGTGGCGGTGCTGCCCTTCGATCCTCGCCGCTCCACGGTGCTGCTGACGCGCCAGTTCCGGCTGCCGGCCTATGTGAACGGCGATGAGCCGCGCCTGATCGAGGCCTGCGCCGGAAACATCGAGCCGGGCAACGATCCGGCGGAGACCGTCCGCAAGGAGGCCGAGCAGGAAACCGGCTATCGCCTCCGCGACCTGCGCAAGGTGATGGAGGTCTATACGAGTCCTGGTGCCTCGGCGGAGAAGCTCCACCTTTATGTCTCAAGCTATGACCCGGCTGACCGCGCCGGCGAGGGCGGCGGGGTTCGGGAGGAAGGGGAGGAGATCGAACTCCTTGAATTGCCCCTGGCCCGGGCTTGGCGGATGGTGGAAGATGGCGAGATCGCCGATGCCAAGACCGTGCTGCTCCTGCAGCATGCGCTGCTCGCCCGCTCCTGGGGCGGCGGCGGGTAATGTGCCGCCGGGCCCGGCGGGCGCTGCCATATGGGAACGTCCTCGCCGTGCCCTTGTTCACGAGATTGGCACGTTTGCACCGGGACGGAGGAGCCAATGACGCTCATTGAGCATCAGGCACGACCCGGACAGGTCCCGCCTGCGGCAGGGCAGGCGCAGCCGGTCGGGCGATACGGGATGCGGATGGCCCGCGGGTTCATCCTGTTCGCCTCGTCCATCGTCTGCATGCTGCCCGCCGCCGGACTCCCGGCTGGCAACGAGGCTGCGCCGCCGCCCTCCGCGGCGCGCGAGCGGATCCCGGAAGGTGCGGTGCTCCGCCTGCTCGGGCGTGAGGTAAAGGGGCCGACCGGAGAGGTGATCGGGCAGCTCGTCAATGTGCTGGTGGACGAGGAGGGGCAGCCGCATGCCGCCATCCTCGATTATGGCGGCTTTCTCGGCGTCGGTAGGCGCCGGATCGCCGTGGCCTGGCAGGTGTTGCGCTTCGCCCCGAGCGGCAATACGGGCGGCAGCATCACCCTTAGCCTGAGCAGGGAACAGCTGAAGGCCTTTCCCGACTACAAGGAGGGGGAGCCGATCGCAGCAGCGGCCCCGCCGTCCTCCAGTGACGACCCGCCTTACCCAGCTACCCCGAGATAGGCCAGCACGAGGTGCAGGCGTCCAGGCAGAGCCTTCGCGGCCTCGACTGGCTCAACTTCTTCGTGGCCGATGTCCAGACCGGCTTCGGCCCCTTCATCGCCGTCTATCTGACGGCACAGGAATGGACCGAGGGCGAGATCGGCCTTGCGCTCAGCCTCGGTACCGCCACCGCCATGGCCAGCCAGGTGCCTGCCGGCGCATTGGTGGATGCCACGCCGAGGAAGCGCATCGCTGCGGCCGCGGCGATCGCCGCGATCGCGGCCAGTGCCCTCCTGCTCGCGGCCTGGCCCACTACCTTGCCCGTGCTGGTCGCCGAGGTGCTGCACGGCTTCGCCAGCTGCGTGCTCGCCCCCGCGATCGCGGCGATCAGCCTCGCTCTCGTTGGCCGGGAGGCGCTCGGCGAACGGCTCGGGCGCAATGCGCGCTTCAAGGCGATCGGCAATGGGATCGCCGCCGGCGTCATGGGGGCCATTGGCGCCTATGTCGGCGGCGCGGCGGTCTTCTGGCTGACCGCGGCGCTGTGCGTGCCGGCGCTGATCGCGCTCGGCAGGATCCGCCGCGCCGATCTCGCGCCGCCGGACACGGAGAGGCCGGCCATGGCCGGGGACGGGCGCGGCAGCATTCGGCACCTCCTCACCGACCGGCGGCTGCTCGTCTTCGCCGGCTGCTGCGGGCTCTTCGCCCTGGCCAACGCCGCCATGCTGCCGCTGGCGGGCGCCGA
>CALGVL010000209.1 GCA_937930165.1 uncultured Acetobacteraceae bacterium | reverse complement strand
AATTCGCCGCACTTGGCAAATGATCTTGCGCTGGCGCAGGCAATCTTCGTGCAGGCACTGCAAGGCATCGTCAGCCGCGACGTGCCGGCGCTGGAGAGTGTGGTGGTCAGTGTCGGCCACATCGCCGGCGGCGCCAGGGAGGCCCTGAATGTCATGCCGGCCGAACTCGTCGTCGGGGGGACAATGCGCGCCTTCAACCCGGCGATGCAGGCGCTGGTGGAGCGCCGGATCCGCGAACTCGCCGAACTGGCTGCGGCCACGCAGGGCGCCACGGCGGAGGTCTCTCTCTGGTGGAACGCCATCCCTCTCGTCAATCATGGACGCGAGGCGGATGCGGCGGCCGCTGCGGCCCGCGCCGTGGCCGGGGAGGCCGGGGTGGATGTTGAGGCGACGCCTGTCACCGGTGGCGAGGACTTCGCCTTCATGCTGAAGGCGAAGCCTGGCGCCTTCGTTTTCCTTGGTGCCGGCACGGGTCCCGACGGGACGGTCCACGCGCTGCACTCGCCGCTCTACGATTTCAATGATGCGATACTGCCTCAGGGGGTGGCCTTCTGGGTCAGCCTGGTCCGGCAGGAGCTTGGCGCACCGCCCGGCGCCTGAGCTGGTGCGGGCGCAGCGGGCTGACCTGACCCAGCTTTCCAGCCTTGCCTTTGCCGGGCAGTTCGCGGTGGCGGTGAGCGTGGCGGGTTCTGGCTGACTGCCTGGCTCTGCCGCGCCCGCAGCTATGGTTGCAGTGTCGGCCGGGGCCGGCATCTGCGGCCTGTCCGCGCCGGGCGCGTTGCCGCCGCCCGCGGCAGAATTCGATCGAGAATGGCAACGGAATAGCTGTAGGGAAGCCTGTCCCTGTGAAGCTCGGGACGTGCTCAAGGCGGTGCCGTGCGGCAGTCATGGGTGCCGTGTAGGGCCAGGAGAAACCTTGCCGGAGCCTCACCCTCTTGTGGGCTTTGTTCCGCAATTCGTGCAGAACGGCAGGCAAGCCGAGACGGCAACCCTACAGGGAACCAAGCATCACGATTCCCGCAAAACGTGTGCCGCAGGGCTCCGGCGATATGTGCCCAAGCTGCGCCCCAGCGTCCAAAAAGGCAAAAAGAAAGCCGCTAACCCATTGGATTAGCGGCAAAGTAAACAGGGAGGCTTCACGTCTGGGAGACGAAGGGTCCGAAGACCCCGTCCGACCAAATCCGTCGGACTGCCTGAAGCCTAACCGCAACATTGCCGCGCCGGGTGTGGTGAAAGCAGGCATCGGCTATGCGTTTTGCGCATGTCACGCCGCCGAGGAGGCCAGCTCCGCTACCAGGAAGTCGCGGAACACCGCCACCCGCTTGGAATGGCGCATCTCCTCCGGATAGACGAAATAGGCGTTGAGCGGCGGCGCCTGCAGCTCCGGCAGCACCTGCACCAGCCCGTCCAGCTCCGATCCCATGTAGTCGGGCAGGGCGGCGAGGCCCAGCCCGCTCTGCACCGCCCGCAGCATGCCGGTCAGGCTGTTCACCTCCACCGCGGCGCGGCGTGGCGTGCCAGGGCGGCGTCCGGCTTCGGCCAGCCAATTGACCTCGTCGATCGGCGGCCGGTGCTCGCCCCAGCAGATGATCCGGTGCGCGTCCAGATCCTCCGGCCGCTGCGGGATGCCGTGCGTCTTGAGATAGGAGGGCGCGCCGCAGACCCGCCAGCTGAAGGTCGCCAGATGCCGCTGGATCAGGTCCGGCTGCCGAGGTGGATGCATGCGAATCGCGACATCCGCCTCCCGCATTGCCAGGTCCAGCTCGGAATCGTCCAGCAGCAGGGTCACGCTGACCTCCGGGTAGAGCTCCAGGAAGCGGCCCAATCTCGGTGCCAGCCAGGTGCTGCCGAAACCGTTGGTGCTGGTGATCTTGAGCCGCCCGGCCGGGCGTTCCCGGCTCTCGGTCAGCAGGGCCTCGGTCATGGCCAGCTTGGCGAAGACCTCGCGGACCGTGCGGTTCAGCGTCTCCCCCGGCTCGGTCAGGATCAGGCCGCGGGCGTGCCGGTGGAACAGCGGCACCTGCAGCGATTCCTCCAGCGCCTGGATCTGCCGGGAGACGGCGGACTGGCTGAGGTTCAGCACCTCGCCGGCATGGGTGAAGCTGCCGGCCTCGGCGACCGCGTGGAAGACGCGGAGCTTGTCCCAGTCGAGCGGCATCGCCATTCAGGTCCAGGCTTCGACGGCGGGGGCCTCCGCCGGCATGTGGGCAAGCCATTTCTCCGCCTCCAGCGCCGCCATGCAGCCGGTGCCGGCGGCGGTGACGGCCTGGCGGAAGATCCTGTCCTGCACGTCGCCGGCGGCGAAGACGCCCGGGACGCTGGTGCGGGTGCTGCCGGGGGTGGTCAGGATGTAGCCCTCCGCATCCATCTCGATCTGGCCCTTGAACAGCGCCGTCGCCGGGTCGTGGCCGATGGCGACGAAGACGCCGTCCACCGGCAATTCCCGGCGCTCGCCCGTCTTGACGTTGCGGATCGCCAGGGCGCGGACGGCGCGGAGCTTGCCCTCCGTCCCCAGCACCTCCTCCGCGACGCTGTCCCAGATCACCGCGATGTTCTTCGCGGCGAGGAGGCGCTGCTGCAGGATGCGCTCCGCCCGCAGGCTGTCACGGCGATGGATCAGGGTGACTTGCTTCGCCAGGTTCGAGAGGTAGAGCGCCTCCTCCACCGCGGTGTTGCCGCCGCCGATCACCGCGACTTCCTTGCCGCGGAAGAAGAAGCCGTCGCAGGTGGCACAGGCGGAGACGCCGAAGCCGGACAGCTCCTTCTCCCCCGGGATGCCGAGCCAGCGCGCCTGGGCGCCGGTGGCTATAACCAGTGCCTCGCCCAGATAGGTGTCGCCCGAGTCGCCCACGGCCCGGAAGGGGCGGGCGGAGAGATCCACCTGCGTGATCACGTCCTGCACGATAGTGGCGCCCACATGCTCGGCCTGGGCCTTGAACTGGTCCATCAGCCACGGGCCCTGGATCGGCTCGGCGAAGCCCGGATAATTCTCGACATCCGTGGTGATGGTGAGCTGTCCGCCGGGCTGCAGCCCGGCCACCACCAGGGGCTTCAGCCCGGCCCGCGCGGCATAGATCGCGGCGGTGTAGCCGGCGGGGCCGGCACCGAGGATGAGGAGGCGCGTCGAATGCGTGTCGGGCACTGGTCGATTCCCGGCGGAATGAACGGATGCTGCATATTTGTGGGGCGGTGAAGAACCGCAAGCGGGAGCCTTGCAGCCGTGGCGCCGGGCAATGATATTGCGCCCGGAGTCAGATGACCGCAATGAAACACGGGATCATGCCGACCGGAAACGCCCTCTCCCTGGACGACGTCGACCTCCAGATCCTGGCGGAGCTGCAACGGGACGGCAGGATGACCAATGTGGAACTGGCCCGCCGGGTGGGCCTCTCCGCGCCACCCTGCCTCCGCCGCGTCCGTCGGCTGGAGGATGAGCGCATCATCCGCGGCTACCATGCCGATCTGGACCCGGTGTCGCTGGGCTACCAGATCACCTTCTTCGCCCTGGTCGGGCTGGAGAGCCAGAAGGAGGCGGTGCTCTCCGCCTTCGAGTCCACCGTGCTGGAATGGCCGGAGGTGCGGGAATGCCACATGATCCGCGGTGGCGGCGACTTCCTGCTGCGGCTGGTGGCGCGCGACACGGCGCATGAGAATGCCCTGACCTCCCGCCTGACCGCGCTGGAGCCGGTGGCGCGGGTGCAGACCCTGCAGACCATCCGCACCGCGAAGGACGAGGCCGGGGTGCCAGTAATGGGCGGCTGATCCCGTCCGAGCACCGGCGGGCATGGTGCGGCGGCGCGCCGGCATGCTATCCGCTGCTTGATGCCGCAGCATGGGATCGTCATGGCCGAAGCGCCGAGCAACCATCCGATACCCGCCCTGGTCGGCGAGGCCGCGCTGGATGCCGCCGCCCGCTATTCCGGCGACCCCTGGACCCCGGAGAACCCCTATTTCGCCGCTGCCGAGCCGGTGATGCAGCAGATCTGGGTCGAAATGATCGAGCCCTTCATCCGCGGCAGCGACTTCACCTGCGTGCTGGACCTTGCCACCGGCCACGGGCGCAATGCCACCATGCTGCTGCCGCTGGCACAGCGGCTGATCCTGGTGGACATCCAGCCCGCCAATATCGAGATCTGCCGCAAGCGCTTCGGCGCCGACCCGCGCATCACCTATCTGGTCAACAACGGCTACGACCTGCGGGACGTGCAGTCCGGCACGGTCACGCTACTCTACTGCTTCGATGCCATGGTGCATTTCGACAGCGACGTGGTGCGCGCCTATCTGGCAGAGGCACGGCGCGTGCTGGTGCCTGGCGGCCGCGCCTTCCTGCACCATTCCAACTACCAGGACGGGGATGACTGGCGGACCGCGCCGCACTGCCGCGCCTTCATGTCGAAGGCACTGATGCGGCACTATGCCCATAAGGAGGGGCTGACGGTGCTCCGCCAATGGGTCATCGACTGGGGCGGCATGCCACAGCTTGACTGCCTGTCCCTGCTGGCAAAGGCCTGACGCGGCGCGCCCTGCCTTGCCGGTCCGGACTCAGGACCGGCCGGGCGCAGTGCAGCCCCGCCGCACCACATATTGCGCCGCCTCCAGCGCCGCCACGATGGCGTCGCCCTGGGCGTTGTCGCGCACCTCGATCATCAGCTCCAGTTCCGCGCTCTGCACGGAAGGGGCGGCGAAGAGGCGCTGGTGCGTGACCTCGATGACATTGCCGCCGGCCGCGGCGACGCGAGCGGCGATGTCGGCCAGCACGCCGGGGCGGTCCGGGATGTCCATGCTGAGGCGCAGGATACGGCCGTCCCGCAGCAGGTTGCGCAGCAGGACATTGGCCAGGATGCGAGCATCGATATTGCCACCGCACACCACGGTGCCCACCGTCAGGCCGGCGAAGCGCTCGGGGAAGGCGAGGATTGCCGCCAGCCCGGCGGCGCCGGCGCCTTCCGCCACCACCTTGGCGCCTTCCGCCAGCAGGGCGATGGCATGCTCCACGGCGCGCTCCGGCACCACCAGCACCTCGATGCCGAAGCGGCGAACCATCGCGAGCGGCATTTCGCCGATGTCGCGCACCGCGATGCCCTCGGCGATGGTGGGGCCGCCGACCGCGACCGGGGCGCCTGCCAGGCGCTGCGCCATGGCCGGATAGCCCTCCACCTCCACGCCGAAGATCGGGATGCCGGGGCGCAGCCCGCGTGCCGCGGCGGCGCAGCCGGCCAGCATGCCGCCGCCGCCCACGGGGAAGACCAGCGCCTCGATGGCAGGCGCGTCCTCCAGCATCTCCAGCGCGAGCGTCCCCTGGCCGGCGATGATGCCGGGATCGTCATAGGGATGGATGAAGGTCAGGCCTTCGCGCAACGCCAGCTCATGCGCATGGGCGGCGGCCTCGGCCAGGGTTTCCCCATGCAGGACCACGCGGGCGCCCCAGCCTTCGGTGCGGACTACCTTGGTCGCCGGGGTGAATTTCGGCATGACGATGGTGGCGGCGATGCCGGCCAGCGCCGCATGCCGCGCCACCGCCTGGGCATGGTTGCCGGCGGACATGGCGATGACGCCGGCCTCTCGCTCCCGCGGCGTCAGCAGGGCGATGCGGTTGGCCGCGCCGCGTTCCTTGAAGGCCCCGGTAGGCTGCAGGTTGTCGAGCTTGAGGAAGAGCCGGCAGCCCGCCACACGGGAAATCGCATCGGAGGGAATGGTGGGGGTGCGCAGGACCGCACCGCGAATGCGGGTGGCGGCCGCCTGCACATCGGTGAGGCTGACGGCCGGCACGGCGGCAGGCGCCGCCGTGCCTCTGGCGAGGCTGGTCATGAGCTGGGGCTGCCTTCAGCCGAACTGGACGTCGGTGATCTCATAGGCGCGGGCGCCGCCCGGCGCCGGCACCTCAACGCTGTCGCCTACCTTACGGCCGATCAAGGCCTTGGCGAGGGGGGAGGAGATGGAGATGGACCCCACCTTCATATCGGCCTCATGCGCGCCAACGATGCGGTAGGTCTTCTCCTCCTCGGTCTCCTCGTCCACGATCGTGACGCGGGCACCGAATTTCACCTGGTCGCCGGAGAGCTTTGAGACATCGATCACCTCGACGGCCGGGATGATCGCCTCCAGCTCGGCGATACGGCCTTCGATGAAGGACTGGCGCTCGCGGGCGGCATGGTACTCGGCATTCTCAGAAAGGTCGCCATGGGCACGGGCCTCGGCAATCGCCCGGATCACTGCCGGACGCTCCTCGGTCTTAAGCTGCTTCAGCTCCTCTTCCAGCTTCGCCAGACCTTCGGCGGTCATGGGGAACTTCTGCACGGCAAGCCCTTCCTTCGACCCAACCCCGCCAATGGCGGTGTTGCGGACCATGATGGCGGGGTAAACAGAAGCGGCGGGGGCACGGATTTTCCGGCCGCGGCCCCCGCTCGCATCAGAATGAACGGTCAAAATAGGACTGGAGGGGCGCTACATCAAGGGTCCCGGCCCGAAGGGCGGCGATGGCATGGACCGCCGCCCGGGCGCCGGCCGCCGTGGTGAAGTGTGGCACGCCATGGGTCAGGGCGGAGCGGCGGATGTCGAAACTGTCCGCCACCGACTGGCCGCCGCCGGTCGTATTGATGACCAGTTGTATGTCGCCGGACTTGATCGCATCCACGCAATGCGGCCGGCCTTCCAGCACCTTGTTCACCACCTGGCAGGGCAGGCCGGCCTCGCGAATGCGGGCGGCGGTGCCGCGGGTGGCCAGGACGGAGAAGCCCATCTCCGTCAGCCGCCGTGCCAGCACCACGGCCGCCGCCTTGTCTCCATCCTTCACCGAAATGAAGGCCGTGCCGGAAAGTGGCAGCTTCACCCCGGCACCGAGCTGGGACTTGGCGAAGGCGCGCTCGAAGCTGGCATCCAGGCCCATGACCTCGCCGGTCGATTTCATTTCCGGGCCAAGGATCACGTCCACATTGGGGAAGCGGTTG
>CALGVL010000208.1 GCA_937930165.1 uncultured Acetobacteraceae bacterium | reverse complement strand
TTCAGCGATTGCCGCAGCGCATCCGCCACAGTGATGCGCCCGGCGAAGCCGCGGTCGAAATTCTCCGGCGCGTAGCCGCCGAAGCGGCGCGGCAGATCGGTCAGCAAGGTGTCGGGGGCGGCGATGCCCGCCTCGAAAGCCAGCGCATAGAGCACCGGCTTCAGCGCCGAGCCGGGGGAACGGACCGCGCGGGTCAGGTCCAACGCCCCTGCCCTGCCCTCCGCACCGAAATCCCCACCGACCAGCGCCCGCACCTCCCGGCTGCGCAGATCCGCCACGATCATGGCCAGGGAGGCTCGCTCCGGCAGCCCTTGCAGCGCCGAGGCCGCAATCTCCTCCAGGCTGCGCTGCAGCGGCAGGTCCAGGGTGCTGGCGATGCGCGGCCCTGCCTCGTTCCGCGCCAATTCCCGCGCCAGATGCGGTGCCAAGCGCGGCATCGGCCACCGCCGGTCCGGCACCGGGACGGCAAGGGCGAATTGCGTATCGGCGGAGGTCACCCCTGCCGCCCCCGCGGCACGGCGGAGAAGCAGGGCGTTCCGCGCCGCCATGGCACGCTCCGGATAGCGGTCCGGCCGCAGGGCCTCCGGCCGGCGGGGGATGGCGACCAGCAGCGCCGCCTCGGCGGGGTCGAGCGCCGCGGCGGGCCGGCCGAACCAGGCCAGCGCACCCGCCCGTATCCCCTCCAGATTGCCGCCCTGCGGCGCCAGGGTCAGCCAGATGCGAAGGATGTCGTCCTTGCTGAACCGCGCCTCCAACTGCAGGGCGCGGAGGATCTCGATCGCCTTGCTGCGCAGGGTGCGCGGCCGCGGTTCCAGCAGCCGGGCCGCCTGCATGGTCAGGGTGGAGCCACCGGAGACCACCCGCCCCGCCCGCACCCATTGCAGCGCGGCGCGAGCCAGCGCCAGCGGATCGACTCCGGGATGCCAGCGGAAACGGCGATCCTCGGCGGCGATGAGCAGTTCGACCAGATGCGGCGGCACATCCTCCACCCGGGTCGGCAGGCGCCAGATGCCGCCCGGCGCGGGCAGGACGGACAGGGTGCGGCCCTCCCGGTCCAGAATCTCCGTACCGGTGGCGTGCAGGCGGGAGAGATCCGGCGGGAAAGCACGATCGAGGCCGAGAACCGCCACCGCCAGCAAGCCACCCCCCACGGCAAGGCCCAGCGCGAGGCGGCCCGCCCGCCTGCCTCGCCTGACCGGCCCTTCGCCCGTCATTGGCTCAGCCCGTCCCCTCAAGTGGCTTGTGCAGCCGAAGTGAGGAACAGACATAGCCCTGTGCTGCATAGAAGGCGTGCGTACGCTCGCGCGCGCGGCCGGTCGTGACCTCGATCAGGGTGCAGCCCTGGCGTTGTGCCAAGGCTTCCGCCTCACGCACCAGCAGGGCGCCGATGCCGCGGCTCTGCGCCCCTTCCGCCACGACCAAGGTGCCGATCCGGGCAACCGGGCCGGCAAGATGCAGCATCTCGCCCCAATGCAGCGCGAGCAGGCCCAGCCGCCTCCCGTCCTCCTCGGCCACCAGCACGGCGTCGCGCCCCGAACCGAGCAGGGCACCCAGCCGGTGCGCGACCTCCGCCGGTGCTGCGGAGTAGCCAAGCTGGGCCAGGAGCGGCCGCAGGGCCTCCGCATCGGCGACCTTGGCATCGCGGATGCGCAGCCTTGTCACGGCATGGCATCCGGTCGTAGGGCGGGAGCGGAGGGTGCCACCGCCTCACTCCGCCGGCAGGATGGTGATGCGGCCGGCATTCTGCCGGGCGAAGACCTGCGGCCGGTACATGTCCTCGACCTGCGCCCCCGGCAGCTCGAAGCGCCCCGCCGTCACCGCCCGCAGCCGCACCGCAAGGCGGAATTCCTGCCCCTGTGGCGTCAGGTCCAGCGCGGCGGCGTAGCGGTCATCCAGTGCCGGGGTCGCGGTGGTCTCGCTCAGCGTGCCAAGCCAGGGCATCCCCGGCACCTCCCCCGGCCCAAGCCGGCCGACGATCTCAAAGCCCGCCGGCAGCCCATGCTGCACCAGCGCCCGATGCGCCTCCCGCGTCTCGGCCCGGCCTTCCAGCAACAGCACGAAGACAGTGTTCTGCCGAAGCTGGTCCAGATTCAGCGGCTGGCCCTGAAGGTCGAAGAAGCGCCGCGTGATGCGCATGCCGTTGCGGCCGGCCGGAGCAGGCTGGGCCGGGATGCCGGTGGTGGAGGTCACCCCCCACACCGCCGCATCGGAAAGGTTCCTCACCGTTGCCGGCCCGGCCAGCGCCAGGGTGACGCGCGGCGTGGGCACCCGGGGTTGCCCGTCGATCGCCACCTGCACCGGGCGGCTGTCCCTGCCCAGCGCCGCGGCGGCCAGCACCGCCCAGGCCTGTTCCTGGGTATTGGCCCTGGCCGGGGTCAGCTCCGGCCCTGGCAGGCGTGCCTGCAGTTCCGCCAGGCGGTCCGGCAGCACCCCGCTCTCCTTCAGCAGGGTGGCAATGGCCAGCGCATCCCGTGTGGCATTGCCGTAGTCGAACATCCATGGCTGCCGGGCGCCGGAATCGAGCGCCGCGGCGAAGGCGGCCTCCGCCCGCACCCGGTCGCCGGCGCGGGCGAAGGCAGCGCCGAGCTGCGCCTTGGCCAACGGGGTCGGCAGGTCGTCCAGCCCCTCCAAAAGCCGCCGGGCCGAGCCCAGCCGGTGCCGCCCGGCCATGGAAAGGACGTACAGGCGGTAAGCCTGCGCCGCCTTCTCCTCCGGCGTATCGGCGGCGTATTCGGCATCAGCCTCTTCGGTCAGGGCTTTCAGGGCTGCCCCCAGTGCTGCCTCGGGAATCGCGGCACCGGCGGCACGGGCGCGAAGCAGCGCCTCCACCGCATAGGAGGTGAGCCAGGGCTGCGGCTCCCCCTGCGCCGACCAGAGGCCGAAGGCGCCGTCGAAGCGCTGCTTGTTCAGCACCCATTCCGCTGCCTGTTGCAGCCTCCCCGCCCGTTCCGGACCTGCCACGCCGTCCGGCGGAACGGCGGCGAAGGCGAGGAGCTGGGAAGCGGACTGCTCCAGGCAGGTGAAGGGGTAGTTCTCCAGCATCCGCAGCATCCCGGCGGCATCGTAGCGGGTCGGGCCGCCGAAGCTGGCCGAGGCGCGCCAACTGTTCGCCAGGAAGCGGTCCATGGCCGGCGCCAGCCGTCTCTCCGCGCCCGCCGGGAGTTCCGTGATCGCGACCTCCGTGGTGACGGGGCGGGGGGAGCGGACGGTGATCCGCGCCTCCCGCGTTGCCGAGAAGCCGTCCGGCCCGGTGACGGAGAGGCGCAACACACCCTCTCCCATCGCCGTGGCACGCAGGGCGCTGGCCGGCAGGGCGCGGGCGTTCGGCGCCAGGCTGGCGGCCAGCCGCTCCGGCCCCATGAGGGCAATGGCTCCCTCGGTGGAAAGGGTCGCCACGATCTCCCCTGCCGGCAGGTCCAGGTTGTGCAGCAGCACCGGCAGTCGTGCCTCGTCTCCCGGAGCCAGGAAGCGGGGCAACAGCGCCTCCGCCACCACCGGGTCACGCACGGTGACGGACCTGCTCGCTGCGCCGGTGCGGTTGCCGGCCCAGGCCACGGCCATCAGCCGCAGCTCGCCGGCAAAGTCCGGAATATCGAGGGTGACCGTCGCCGTCCCGTCCGGCGCCACCCGCACCGGGCCGGAGAACAGCGCGACCGTTCGCTGCGGGATCTCGATGGCGCCCAGCGCGAATTCGTCGCCACCCTGGCGCAGCACGGCCACTTCGCCTTCCGGCGGCGGGATCAGGCGGCCGTAGTCGTCACGGATGTCCACGCCCAGCCGCCGCTTGCCCATGAAATGGGTCAGCGGGTCGGGGGAGGCGAAGCGGGTCAGGCGCAGGATGCCCTCATCCACTGCGGCGAGGGTCAGCATCGCCCCTTCCCCGGCATTGGTCAGGCGCAACGGCACGGCAAGGCGCTGGCGCGGGCGGATGCGCTCCGGCGCATCGATGGCCACCTCGATGCGGCGGGAGGCAGGATCAAGCTGCAGCCAGGCCAGGCCGAGCGCCCGGCCGGGATGGCCCTGGCGGGTTTCCCCGGGACGGAACACCGTGACCGCCACATAGGCGCCGGCGCCCCAGGCAGAGTCGATGGGGATCTCCACCTCCGTCCCGCCTTCCGCCACCTGAACCTCCTGTATCGAGACCAGCCGGTCGGTCAGCACCGCCACGGAGGCCGGCCCCGCGAAGGGCGGCGTGATGCGGATGCGCGCGGTGTCGCCCGGCGCATAGGCGCGGCGGTCGGCGGCGACATCCACCTTGTCCGGCACCTCGGCGGATTCGGTCCCGGCCCAGCCACTGCGGAAGCGGATGGAGGTGATGGCGAGGCCGCCCTGCTCCGCCACCTCCAGCCGGTAGCGGCCGAAGGGCAGGCGGCGGGCGAAGCGGGCCGGGGTGCCGGCGGCTATGACCAGATCGGCCGAGTCCACCGGCTCGTCGCGCCAAACCGTCTCGTAGCGGGCTTGGCTGCCGCGGGTGACGATGCGCCAGTCGGGCCGCTCCCGCACCAGCCGGGCGCGGAGGCGGGCCGCCACCGGACGGCCCTCGCCATCCAGGGCGATGATGTCGAAGGCGGCCTCCGCATTCGCGTCCACGGCGAAATCGGCGAAGAGTGGCTTCACCCCGATCAGCCCATGGCCGGACCGCACCGGCAGGGAGATGGCGGTGCGGGAGGCGCGGCCGCCCGGCTCATCAATGGAGACCGTGACCTCGGCACGCAACGGCCGGGTGGTGTCCGGCGCCTTGGGCAGGGAGAGGGCGACACTGCCCTTGCCCTCGCCGTCCAGGGCCTCGATCTCGAAGCTCAGCAGGTCGGGGGCGAATTCCTCGTCGGCCAGGCCGAAGAGGTAGTCGCGATATTGCTCGAAAGGCGAACGCAACGCGGCCAGGCGAAGCTCCGCCGTCCCGGTCAGCCCGACGCCGGAGGCGCCGTAGAGGAAGCGGGCGAAGACCGGCAGGTTCAGCACCTGGCCAGGCACCAGCGGCCCGGGCGCCG
>CALGVL010000207.1 GCA_937930165.1 uncultured Acetobacteraceae bacterium | reverse complement strand
CCATGGTCATCGCCGTGCCGACAGGCATCAAGATCTTCAGCTGGATTGCCACCATGTGGGGCGGCTCCATCCAGTTCAAGACGCCGATGCTCTTCGCCACGGGCTTCATCGCCCTGTTCACGATCGGCGGTGTGACCGGCGTGAAGCTGGCCAATGCCAGCGTCGATGTGATCCTGCACAACACCTACTACGTGGTGGCGCACTTCCACTACGTGCTCAGCCTGGGTGCCGTCTTCTCCATCTTCGCCGGCTTCTACTACTGGATCGGCAAGATGAGCGGCCGGCAGTACCCGGAGTTCTGGGGGAAGGTGCATTTCTGGATGCTGTTCATCGGCGCCAACCTGATCTTCTTCCCGCAGCACTTCCTGGGCGCACAGGGCATGCCCCGCCGCTATCCGGACTATCCGGACGCCTTCTGGGGCTGGAACTTCGTTTCCTCCATCGGCGCCTATATCGCCGCGGCCTCCATGTTCGTCTTCTTCTACGTCTGCTGGAGGACCTTCACCTCCCGCGAGAAGCTGGCAGGCAACTACTGGGGCGAGGGCGCGACCACGCTGGAATGGCAGGTGAGCAGCCCGCCGCCCTTCCACACCTTCGAGGAACTGCCTCGGATCCGCTGAGGCAAAGGAACGTTCCGCCATGCCTCGGAGCATGGCGGAACGCGCCGTTCCGTCCTAAATCCCGGATGCCATGAGCGAAATTCCCGCAAACCCGGCGCAGGGGGGTGATGCTCTCCCCCTGCCGCTCAGCCCGGTCCAGGATCTCTCCGAGGTCCGCGACTGGATCGCCCTGCTCAAGCCCCGCGTGGTCTCGCTGGTCGTCCTGACCGGCATCGTCGGGGTGCTGGTGGCGCCGGGATCGCTGCACCCCTCCCTCGCCCTCGCGGCGGTGCTCTGCATCGCGCTCGGCGCCGGCGCGGCCGGGGCGATCAACATGTGGTACGACCGCGACATCGACGCCCTGATGCGCCGCACCGCCCGTCGGCCGATCCCGGCCGGGCGGATCGAGCCGGGCGCCGCGCTCGGCTTCGGTGCCTGGCTGGCGGTAGCCTCGGTCGCCATCATGGGGCTTGCGACCAATTGGGTGGCGGCCGGGGTGCTGGCGCTGTCCATTGCCTTCTATGTTTTTGTCTACACGATGTGGCTGAAGCGCCGGACGCCGCAGAACATCGTCATCGGCGGCGCTGCCGGTGCCTTCCCCCCGGTGATCGGCTGGGCGGCCGTGACCGGCGATGTCACCCTGCCGCCGCTGATCCTCTTTGCCATCATCTTCTTCTGGACCCCGCCGCATTTCTGGGCGCTCAGCCTCTGGGCGCATGGGGACTACGCCAGGGCCGGGGTGCCGATGCTGCCCGTGACCGCCGGAGCGCGGGAGACGCGGCGGCAGGTGCTGATCTACACGCTGATCCTGGCGCCGCTCGGCCTCGCGCCCTGGGCGATCGGCTTCGCGGGGCCGGCCTATGCCGTGGTGGCGGCGGTGCTCGGCGGGCTGTTCATTCATTACGCGCTGGCGGTATGGCGCGACCGGCAGGACGAGGCCGGGCGCAGCCTGACTGGCGATGTGCCGGCCAAGCGTTCCTTCAAATTCTCCGTGCTCTATCTGGCGTTGCTCTTCGCTGCGCTGGCGGTTGACCGGCTGGTGCTGGCATGACGCCGGAGGAGCAACGGGAATTCGAGCGGCGCCGCCGCCAGCGGAACTGGGCGATCCTCCTGGTGCTGCTCGGCTTCGCGGTGCTGTTCTTCCTCATCAGCACCGCGCGGTTCCGGGGATAGCGCCCTGGGCGCCTGCGGCCCCGCGCCGCCCTTGCGACCGGGAGGCGAAGGTGCCACCACTGGGGCGCCATGGACCAGACCGTCGCGCAACGCACCCGCCGCCGCAACCGTGTGATCGGCCTGAGCGCCGCCGGCGTCGTCGTCGGCATGGTGGGCCTCGCCTTTGCCTCGGTGCCGCTCTACCGCATCTTCTGCCAGGTCACCGGCTATAACGGCACGGTGCAGGTGGGGGGCGGCGCCGCGCCGGGCGCGGATGCGGCGGCAAAGGTGCTGACCGTTCGTTTCAATGCCAGTACCCATCCCGGCCTGCCCTGGCGCTTCGGGCCCGACCAGCCCTCCGTTTCGCTGCGGGTAGGGGAGGAGGGGATGGCCTTCTACTACGCCCAGAACCTCTCCGCCGCGCCCGTTACCGGCGTCGCCACCTACAACGTGACGCCGGAGGTGGCGGGGAAGTATTTCCACAAGGTCGCCTGCTTCTGCTTCGACGAGCAGACGCTGGAGGCCGGACAGAAGGTGGACATGCCGATCACCTTCTGGGTCGATCCGAAGATCGCCCAGGATCCCAACACCAGGGACATCCGGACGATCACCGTCAGCTACACCTTCTTCCGCAGCCTTGACGATGCAGAACGCTCCGGCGCGCTCGCCAATGCCGGCCCGCATGTCGGCGCCGCCCCGCGCGCGACGCCCTGACCGCAACTGATTCGTCCCGCCGGGCTTGACCCCCGGCGAGGATTTCGGGATTGATGCGCGGCGACCGCCGGAGCCTGGGTTCCGGCACCCGCTTTCGACACCAGGACGCGAGATGGCCAGCTCCACGGACATGACGGCGACTGCGGAACCTGCTCCGCCGCACAAGCACCCCTACCATTTGGTGGATCCGTCCCCCTGGCCGCTTGTCGGCAGCTTCGCCGGCGGCGCGCTGGTGCTCGGCATCATCCTGGGGGCGCATTACGGCACCTGGTGGGTGCTCTATCTGGGCATCGCCGCGGTGCTCGGCACCATGTTCTTCTGGTGGCGCGACGTGATCCGGGAGGCACGGACCCCCGGCATCCACACGCCGGTGGTCCGAATCGGCCTGCGCTACGGCATGACGCTGTTCATTGCCTCCGAGGTGATGTTCTTCGTCGCCTTCTTCTGGGCCTATTTCCATTTCGCGCTCTACCCGCAGCATGTCTCGGGGGCAGAGGTCGCGGTCTGGCCGCCGCAGGGCGTGCTCACCTTCGATCCCTTCGGCCTGCCCTTCCTGAACACGATGATCCTGCTGCTCTCAGGCTGCACGGTCACCTGGGCGCACCATGCCCTGCTGCATGGCGACCGGAAGGGGCTGATCACCGGCCTTGGCCTCACCATCCTGCTGGGCCTCGCCTTCACCACCTTCCAGGCGATCGAGTATTCCGAGGCGCCGTTCAAGTTCACCGGCGGCATCTATCCCTCCACCTTCTTCCTCGCCACCGGCTTCCATGGCTTCCATGTCATGGTCGGCACCGCCTTCCTCATCGTCTGCTTCTTCCGGGCGTTGAAGGGGCACTTCACCGCGCAGCGGCATTTCGGCTTCGAAGCCGCGGCCTGGTACTGGCACTTCGTGGACGTGGTCTGGCTGTTCCTCTTCGTCTGCATCTACTGGTGGGGTGCCGGCCAGATCGCGGAGCACTGAACACCATGCCGACAGGGGCAGCCCCGCTGCCCAGGGTCGCCTTGCTGGGCCGCTGTCCGCGTTGCGGGCGCGGCCCGCTCTTTTCCGGGCTGCTGGCGATCCGGGAAACCTGCCCAGCCTGTGGCCTCGACCTCCGCGCCCAGGATGCGGGGGACGGGCCGGCCGTGGCGGGCATCTTCATTGTTGGTGCCGTGGCGGTGATCGCCGCCCTGGTGGTGGACGTGAAATACGAGCCGCCGCTCTGGCTGCATGCGCTGCTCTGGCCGGTGCTGGTGCTGCCGCTCTCGGTCTGGGTGATGCGCGTGGCCAAGGCGGCGCTGGCCGGGCTGCACTATCGCCATAGCCAGGGGCAGACGGGGACCTGACCCCATGCGGCTGCGCCGTCTTCTCCTTCCGGCGCTTGCCACCCTGCCGGTGCTGCTCCTGCTGCTGGGCTTGGGCACCTGGCAGCTGCAACGCCTGCACTGGAAGACCGACCTGCTGGCCCGCATCGCCGCCGCCGAGGCCGCGCCACCCGAGCCCCTGGGCCCGGCACCGCAGCCCTATCGCAAGGTCGTGGCCACCGGCCGCTTCGATTACGGGCGGGAGGCGCTGCTGGGCCTGGAGGTGCGCGGCACCACCCTCGGCGCGCATCTGCTGACGCCGCTGCTGCGCCCGGGCCTGCCGGCGCTGCTGGTGGACCGGGGCTGGGTGCCGCTGGAACGCGGCACCGGCCTCGACCGGCCGGAGGGCGAGGTCTCCGTTACCGGCTATGTCCGCCCGGCCGATACGCGCAGTTGGCTCAGTCCGGCGGATGATCCGGCCGGGCGCCGCTTCTATGTCTTCGACCCGGCCGCGATCGGGGAGGCGCTGGACCTGCCGGCCACAGCCCCCTTCGGCCTGGTCTCGCTGGCGCCGGCGGGCGCCCCTCCCTCCGCCCTGCCTGCGGCGGCACAGCACCTCCCGCGGCCGAACAACCCGCATCTCGGCTACGTTATCACCTGGTATGGGCTCGCCGCGGCGCTGGTCGGCGTCTTTGCCGCCTTCGCCTGGCGGCGGCTGCACGAACCTGCCGGAACAGGGGAGGCTGGATGAATCCCGCCTATCGGCGCCTTGCCGCCCGCTTCGCCCGCATCGCCACCTTGGGGGAGGCGCAGGCGATGCTGCACTGGGATGCCAGCGCCATGATGCCGCCCGGTGCCGCCGCGGCGCGGGGGGAGCAGCTCGCCACCCTTGCCGGCTTGGCCCATGAGCTGCTGATCGCGCCGGAGGTCGCCGAGGACCTGGCCGCCGCCACGGCAGAGGGGGAGTGGGAGCGCGCCAATCTGGACCTGATGCGCCGGGCCCATGCCCGCGCCATCGCCCTGCCGGTCGCGCTGGTGGAGGCCACCGCCCGCGCCAATAATGCCTGCGAGAAGGTTTGGCGGGAGGCGAAGGCGAAGTCCGACTTCGCCCTGGTCCGGCCCTTCCTGGCCGAGGTGGTGCGGCTGCAGCGGGAGACGGCGCAGGCCCTGTCCGCCGCCCTCGGCCTCTCCCCCTATGACGCGCTGATGGATGGCTACCACCGTGGTGTCACTGCGGCGG
>CALGVL010000206.1 GCA_937930165.1 uncultured Acetobacteraceae bacterium | reverse complement strand
CAAGCGGTGCCAGCATGGCCAGGGCCAGCAAGGCGATGGGCAGGTTTCTCATGCCAGCCTCTCCCGCCACTCCGCCGCCATGCGGCGCACATTCTCCGGCGCCGTGCCGCCATAGGAGGTGCGGGAGGCGACGGATGCCTCCACCGTCAGCACCGAAAAGACGCCCTCCGTGATGCGCGGCTCCACCGCCTGCATCTCGGCCAGGGTCAGCCCGGCCAGGTCGCAGCCCTTCGCCTCGGCCTTGGCGACCAGCCGGCCGGTGACATGGTGCGCGTCGCGGAAGGGCATCCTCAGCTCCCGCACCAGCCAGTCCGCCAGGTCGGTCGCGGTGGAGAAGCCGGCACCGGCCGCCGCACGCAGCCGCTCCACATCCGGCTGCATGTCGCGCACCATGCCGGCGACGGCGGCGAGGCAGAGGGTCAGGTTCTCGGCGGCGTCAAAGACGCCTTCCTTGTCCTCCTGCAGATCCTTGAAATAGGTCAGCGCCAGGCCCTTCATCACCGTCAGCAGCCCGACCAGGGCGCCGTTGATGCGGCCGGTCTTGCCGCGCACCAGTTCCGCCGCATCCGGGTTGCGCTTCTGCGGCATGATGGAGCTGCCGGTGGTGAAGGCGTCCGAGAGGCGCACGAAGCCGAAATAGGGATTGGTCCAGATCACCACCTCCTCCGCGAAGCGGGAGAGGTGGGTGGCGCAGATGGCGCAGGCGGAGAGGAATTCCAGCGCGAAGTCGCGCGAGCCCACCGCGTCCAGGCTGTTGCGCATCGGGCCGTCGAAGCCCAGCGCCTGCGCCGTCATGTGCCGGTCGATGGGAAAGCCCGTACCGCAGAGCGCGGCAGCGCCGAGCGGGCTCTCGTTCAGCCGTTTCCGCGCATCGGCGAAACGCGAACGGTCGCGCGACAGCATCTCCACATAGGCCAGCATGTGGTGGCCGAAGGTGGTGGGCTGTGCCGGCTGCAGATGGGTGAAGCCGGGCATCACCGTATCGGCATGCTGCTCCGCCTTCGCCACCAGGGCGCGCATCACGTCCTCGATCTGGCCGGTCAGGCCATCGATGGCGTCGCGCACCCAGAGGCGGAGGTCGAGCGCCACCTGGTCGTTGCGGCTGCGCGCGGTATGCAGGCGCTTGCCGGCCTCGCCAATGGCTTCGGTCAGCCGCGCCTCGATATTCATGTGGATGTCCTCGAGGCCCTCATCCCAGGGGAAGTCGCCCCCCTCGATCCGGGCGGCGATGGCTTCCAGCCCGCTGCGGATGGCGGACTCGTCTTCCACCGAGATGATCCCCACATGACGCAGCATGGCGGCATGGGCGAGGCTGCCCCGGATGTCCTGGCGCCAAAGCTTGCGGTCGAAGCCGATCGAGGCATTGATCGCCCGCATGATGGCCGAGGGGCCTTCGGCGAAACGGCCGCCCCATTGGGAGTTCCTGGACACGATGGCTGCACTTTCTCTGCTGCGAGCACCCCGCCGGGACCTGATTGGCCTGGGCCTGGCCCTGGCGGCGGGCGGGACCCTAGCCGCCGCCCTTCACGGCCGGCAAGCGGGGGCCGCAGGAGGAATGGGCCGGTTGAAGGAGACCGGACCGAAGCCGCTGCCGGAATTCTCCTTCACCGATGCCGAGGGCAAGGAGCACAGCATCGCCGATTTCAAGGGCAAGGGGCTGGTGATCAATCTCTGGGCCACCTGGTGCCCGCCCTGCGTGAAGGAGATGCCGGCGCTGGACCAGGCGCAGGCGGCGCTGGCAGCCGAGGGCGTGGTGGTGCTGGCCCTCTCCTCCGACCGCGGCGGCAAGGCGCAGGTGGAGCCCTTCTTCCAGGCGCGGGAGATCCGGCATCTCGGGATCTGGCTCGACCCACGCGGCGCGGCGCAGCGGGCGCTGGGGGCAAGGGGGCTGCCCACGACCATCATCGTGGACCGGCAGGGGCAGGAGCGGGCGCGGCTGGAAGGCGCCGCTGATTGGGACAAGCCTGAGATGCTGGCGGAACTCCGCCGCCTGATCGGCCCGGCGGCGCCGCCGGACCAGGCCCGGACCTGAGGCCCGCTACTCCTTCTGCTTCCGCTTCGCGTAGTGCCGGTGCGCCTTGGCCCGGTTGCCGCAGGTCGCCATGGAGCACCAGCGCCGGTTGCCGCTCTTGCTGTCGTCCAGGAAGAGCCAGAGGCATTTCTCATTGGCGCATTGTCTGACCCGCGCCAGCCGGGCGCCGGCCAGGAGATCGCCCGCCGACCATAGGACCGGGGCGAGCAGCAGCCCCGGCCCCGGCTGCTCCGCCGGCAATTCCCAGACATAGCCGCCCTCCCCCGGCCGCAGCCGGGAACGCTCGGGCGCGGCATCCAGGGCGGCGTTGAGGGTTTCCAGATCCTCCCGCGCCGGTGCGCCCCCGGCGGCAATGGCCGCGAAGCTGCGGAACATGGCTTCCCGGATGGCGATGGCTGCTGAGAAGCCGGCCTCGGCGGCCTCGGGATTGGCCTGCCAATGCTCGGCCGCCCGGCGCAGCGTGGCCGGGTCCAGTACGCCCGCGGATTCGCACCAGCGGAGCAGATCCGCCGGGCCGTGCAGTTCCTCGGTCGGCGACGGGCTGCCCCGCCAGAAGCGGGTATTGGCGAAATCCAGGCAGAGACTCTCGGGCGGGCCGTGGACGAAGGCCCTGGCCGCCTCTGCGGCATGTCCTGTCACCATCCCGCGATTCTAACCATCATGCCGGTTGACAGCAATGTCATCCTCCAGAATTATAACCCTCATGCCGGTTAGGAGCACGCCATGCCCAGCCGGCCCGCAAGGCGGGAGAATCCCCATGCTCGATCATGTCTCCATTGGCGTCCGCGACCTCGCGGCGGCCCGCCGCTTCTACGATGCGGTGCTGGAACCACTTGGCTACCGTTGCCTCAGCTCCGGAAAGGCCGCGCTCGGCTATGGCCGCGATGCCGGCGCCTTCTGGGTTCATGCCGTGGAACGCCCGGTGCCGGCCGATCCGGAATCCGGCCTGCACATCTGCTTCACCGCGCCGAGCCGCGGCAGCGTGGACGCCTTCCACGCCGCGGCCCTGGCGGCAGGCGGGCGCGACAACGGCAAGCCGGGACTGCGCCCGGAATACAGCCCCGATTACTACGCCGCCTTCGTCATCGACCCCGAGGGCTACCGGATCGAGGCGTATCACGGCCGGCGCACCAGGGAGGCTGCCTTCACCGATGCCCTCCAGGCGGCTGGCCCAGCGGCGGATCGCGCGAAGAGGATGGACCTCTATGGCTGGCTCATCGGCTCCTGGGATCTGGAGGTGACCGAGCACCTGCCGGATGGCTCGGAGCGGCGCCGCCCTGGCGAATGGCATTTCGCCTGGGTCCTGGAAGGGCGGGCGATCCAGGATGTCTGGATCGTCCCTCCGCGCGGTGCGCGGCGCGGCAGCGATGCCGCCGCCCAGGCCGAGTATTACGGCACGACCCTGCGCATCTACGACCCGCGGATCGATGCCTGGCACATCCGCTACTTCGACCCGGTGATCCAGGCCGAGGTCACCCAGACCGGCCGCCGGCAGGGTGAGGGCATCATCCAGGAGGGCACGGATTCCACCGGCACACCACGGCGCTGGAGCTTCTCCGAGATCACGCCGGAGTCCTTCCGCTGGCGCGGCGAGGTCTCCACGGATGGCGGGGAGAGCTGGCGGGTCCAGACCGAATTTCTCGCCCGCCGCAGGTCAGGCGCATAAGCGGAGACGTGACATGGCCAGATGCGCATATGAATTGCTGGCGCCGCCCGCACGGCCAGGATCCGGGGCAACGTCGCTCTGGCGGGCCATCACGGGGCTCGGCATCCTGTACCGGTGCTGGCGGCAGCGGTCGCGCGACCGGCAAAGCGCGGCGCAGCTCACCGAGCGTGAGCTGCACGACATGGGGCTGACGCGCGCCGATATCTACCGCGAACTCTATGCCTGGCGGCGGAAGTAGGATCAGGGTTCCAGCTTCACGCCCGTCCGCTCCACCACCACCCGGAATTTCTCCACCTCCCGCACCATGAAGGCGCGGGCATCGGCGGGGGTGTTGGACTGCTGCCAGGCCTCCACGCCGGCATTCAGCAGCTTCTGCCGCAGTTCCGGCTCGGCGAGCGAGGCGTTGAGCGCGCGGTTCAGCGCCTCCACCACCGGCCCGGGCATGCCGGGCGGGCCGAGCAGCACGTTCCAGGTGGTCAGGTCGTAGCCGGGCACGCCGCTCTCGGCCAGGGTCGGCGTATCGGGGAAGGAAGGAAAGCGACGGTCGCCGGTGACGGCGATGCCGCGCACCATCCCGTCCCGCACCTGCTGCGCGGCAGAGGCGAGCACGGCGATGCCGAACTGCCCCTCTCCCTGGAAGATCGCCGTCAGCATCTGCCCGCCGCTGCGATAGGGAACATGCACGAAGCGAGTGCCAAGATTCAGCGCCAGCATCTCCGTCGCCAGGTGCAGGATGGTGCCGACGCCGGAGGTCGCATAGGTGATGCTCTCGGGCGGAGCGGCGCGAAGCTGCTGCACCACCTCCTGCGCGGTGCGGGCAGGGAAGTTGTTGTTCACCACCAGGATCAGCGGCGCTGTGCCGATGACGCCGATATGGGTGAAGTCCTGCACCGGGTTGTAGCGCGTGCCCCCCACCAGCGCGTTCGGCGCAATGGCGTGGGAGGAGCTTTCGACCAGCATGATGGTGTGGCCGTCCGGTGCCTGGCGGCGCAGCCAGTCGCTGGCGACGGTGCCGCTGGCGCCGGCGCGGTTCTCCACCACCACGCGGGCGTCGCGCCCGAGATTGACAGCCAGCCGCTCCGCCAGCAGCCGCGCAGCGATATCGGTGGAGCCGCCGGGCGCAAAGCCCGTAACCAGGGTGATCGGCCGGTCCGGATAGGCCTGCGCGGTGGGGGCGAGGGCGAACAGGCCCAGCAGGGCCAGGACGAGGCTGCGGCGGCGCATGGTCTTGATGTTCCTCCTGATAGTTTTCTCGTACGCAAAGGTCCCGGGTCAGGCCGGTCTCCTGCCGGGGACCGGCCCGACCAGACCGAGATCGATCGCCGCCCGGTAGGTCCGCGCCGCGAAGCCCGGCCTGCCCGGCAGGGTGCCGAGGCGCATGCGGGCCGCCGGCTCCTCCAGGATTCGTTCCACTGCCAGATGGTCGTCCGGCGCCGGATGGCGCGGCACCACCGGGCCGCGCTGCGGCGGCATGTCGAGCAGCAGCCGCTCCAGCACCCGCGAATCGACCGGCACGACGACCCCGCAGGTCATGGCCAGATCCGCCTCCGGCCAGGCGATTCGGGCGCCGAACAGGCTGCCCGGCGGCGAGGCGCCGAGGTAATTGTCCCAGATCCGGATCGGCTCGCCCTGCGGGAAGCGCTCC
>CALGVL010000205.1 GCA_937930165.1 uncultured Acetobacteraceae bacterium | reverse complement strand
GGCGGCCTCCCGCCAGTCCGGGTCATAGGCGGGATGCATCGGATTCTGGGCCAGGGCATGCAGGATGTCGGTCAGGAGCAATTCCTGGTGCTGCTCCTCATGCTGCAGGCCGAGTTCGACCAGGGGCAGCACCTCTGGCGGCGGATCCTGCAGCAGCGCCGCCATTGCGGCATCCACATGCGCCCGATAGGCACCGACCTCCGCCGCCGAGGGCCGGGTCAGCATCCCCCGCCTCGGCCGCGCATGCCGCGGCCCGGCCGCCTCGTAATAGGAGTTGAACAGAAAGCCGAATTCCTCCCGGAACCGGCGATAGCCGGGCCGGTACGGCAGCAGGATGAAGGTTTCGAAGAACCAGGTCACATGCGCGCGGTGCCATTTGGCCGGGCTGGCATCCGGCATGGACTGTACCACCTGGTCCTCGGGCGAGAGCGGCCGGGCCAGGGCTTCCGTCCGCTCCCGCACCGCGCGGTAGCGCATGGCGAGGGACCGGAGGGCCACCCCGCCGGCATGGTGATCGAAGGCATTCATGCGCGGTCCTGGCTCCTTCCCCGAAGGCTGCCTTAATGATGCGATGATCCTGGCTGCGCCTGCGTGCCGCCCAGCCGCAACGAGATAGCGTCAGGCCGCCGGAGGTTCCTGACCCGCCAAACGAAGCGCCGGCGGTGCAGGATTGCCAGCGCTCCCCACGGGCTTGTGTGCTGCGCGGGTGAGGCGCGACACGGATGTTGCGTCGCTCATTGCTCCGCCGGCCATGTCCACGGCAGCCAGACGACAAGGATCGATTACCCTGTGACATTCCGCTTTCCTTCCGCGACCTCCTCCGCCTGGGTGATCGCGGAGACCGCTACCTCAGCGGTTTTCTCCCTGTTCTCGCTCATGCTGATCGCCCGGGTGATTGGGCCCGAAGCCGCCGGCACCGGATCGGTTGCGATCGCCGCCTTCCTGCTGGCCGATCTCGCCTCCGCCTCGCTGTTCACAGATGCGCTGGTGCAGCGCCTGGCGCTGACGGAGCGGCATGCCCGCAGCGCCGTAACGGTGCAGGTGGCGGTCGGCCTGCTCGGCGGCATGCTGCTCGCCATGCTGGCACCCGGACTCGCCCGCGGCGCGGAGGCGCCGGAGGTGTTGCCGCTGACCCTGGCCTTGGCGGGACTACTGCCCTTCTCCGCCTTCTCCGGCGCGACGGCCGGCTTGGTGCTGCGGGGGCAGCGTTACCGGCTGCTGGCCATGCGCGTGCTGATCGGCCAGCCGGTCGCGCTCACGGCGGGGCTGCTGGTGGCGCATGCCGGCTTCGGCCCCTGGGCGATGGTGGCGCAGCAGGCGGGTGCGACGCTCGCCACCTTCCTGCTGCTGGCGCTGTTCGGCCGGCACCGGCTTCGGCCGCGCCTCTCCGGCCGGGCGATCGCCGATCTCTGGCCGGTGGCGGGGCCGCAGATCCTGTCCGTCATCGTTCTCGCCGGGCGCTACCGGCTGTTCGTCCTCGCCCTCGGCCTGCTCGCGGCGGAGGCGGTGGTGGCGGTCTGCAACGTCGCCTTCCGCTTGGTGGATTCCGCCCTGGGCGTGGTCTGGGGCACGACCGGGCGGCTGGCCCTGCCCCGCTTCTCGGCGCTGCAGGACAACCCGGCGCGGCTGTCAGAGGCCTATGGCGAGATTGCGCAATTGCAGGCGCTGATGGGCATGCCCGTCGCCGCGGGCGTCGCCCTGACCGCACCTGATCTGGTCCATGCGCTGCTCGGCCCTGCCTGGAGCGAAGCGGCGAATGCGGCCAGGGTGGTGGCATGGGTCGCGGTCCTGTCCTTCGTCTGGGGCGATGCCTGGAACCTGTTCGTCGCCCGGGGCAAGACCCGTCGCAACCTGATGGTCTCCACAGTCACCATGCTGGTGCCGCTGGTCCTGCTGCTGCTGTTCCAGCCAGGAACGGCGATGGGTGTCGCGGCCTGCTGGGCGGCCAGTACCCTGGTTGTCACGCCCTGGCTCACCTGGCTGGTGCTGCGCGAGCTGCAGCAGTCGCCCCTCTGGCTGCTTCGGCGGATCGCCCCGGCCCTGGCGGCGACCGGCGCCATGAGCCTGGCGGTGCTGCTGCTGCGGCGGGAGATCGCGCTGCCGCCCTTCCCCGAACTCCTGCTGGAGGCGCTGGTGGGGGCGCTGGTCTTCGCTGCCGTGGCCTGGCTGGCACTGGGGCGCCGGATGCCGCGTGCCCTGGCGGCGGCACCTGTTGCGGCGGCGGAATAGACGGCCGCGGGCCGTCAGAAGACCCGGAGAGTGGGGAAGGGCACCACGAAGCGGCCGCCCCAGCCATGGATCGCGGACATCCGCGCCGCTACCGTCTCCTGCCGGTGCCAGGGCAGGATCAGCGGGAAATCCGGCCGCTCCTCCAGGATCGCCTCGGGCGGCCGGACCGGGATGCGGGTTCCGGGCAGCAGCATTCCTTGCCAGCCACGCTGCAAGCCCTGGCCGAAGGAGGATTGCCGCTCGGCAAGCTGGTCACGCTCGCGCGCCGCAGGGTGGTGGCCCATGCGAAGATCGAGACCGACCGCATCGGCCCGACACTCCTCGCTGCCTTGCTCGGCCGCGGCATCCACGGCATGGGCAGCGAGTCCGTCGCCAGCTATTGGGCGACCTGGGTCACGGGTTACGGTGGGAGCAGCCGCGGGACGCGTCGCGTGCGGCGCATGGTCCGCGCTGGGTGACGCACCCCATGTCCGACCTGCCAGGCTTCCGCCATGGGGCCGCCCGGCCGCCTATTGCCAAAGGCCGCCGGCGAATATCTCGTTCATCCCGGCCACGAAGGCGAGGTCGGGTTGCGCTGCCTCGCATTCCCGGATGACCGTGAGGGCAACGCTGGCAATTTGCGCGCGCAGCGTCACTGGCAGCGCATTCGTCGGATCCACCACCGCCCCGTAAACGGCATTCCACAGGCGGCGATTGTCGGCGATGGCGCGGATCCGATCCATCTCCGTCCCGGCCTCGGCGCTGCGGATGGCGCGGGTAGCGCGGGCGAAGATCTCGGCCTCCATCTGCTTCGGGGCCAGATGGCGGCGATAGGCGGCGGCGCCTTGCGCGGCGGGGTTGGGTGCAGGCATCGGACGGATCGAGCCTCAGTGAAAGAGGAAAAGCCGTGCGCGGCGCAACAAATGAAATGCGTAAGTTCGGAGAGAGCGACGGCCGGCCTCCTGCCGGCCCGCCACGTCTTAGCGGAACAGGCTCAGCAGGGTCTGCGGCGCCTGGTTGGCGATGCTGAGAGCCTGGGTGCCGAGCTGCTGGCGGATCTGCAGCGCCTGCAGGCGTGCGCTCTCCTTGGCGAGGTCGGCATCGATCAGAGCACCAAGGCCGCTCTCCAGCGCATCCAGCTTCTCCTGGTTGTAGGAGATCTGCGCGTCGACATACCGGCTGTCGTTACCAAACTGGTTCAGGGCGTTGTTGATCGCGTCCAGCTTGGTCTTGAAGTCGTCAGTGATCGCAGTCTGTGCGGTCGCCGCATCAGCGGGGGCTGCCGCTATCAAAAGATCGGTAGCACCATCCACGGCGTTGATGGTGTAGGTCGTCCCGCTCTCGTTCCGGATCGTCGTGATATCGCCACCGCCATTGGCAGCATTGGTGCTGAGCAGCGTGCGGCCGTTATAGGTGGCGTCCTCAATGAAGTTTTGAATTTGCGTCCGAAGCGTCGTGTACTGAGCCTGGTACTGGGCGAATTCATCCGCGCTCAGGGTTTCGTCACCCATTTTCACCAGAACGGCGCGGACCTCCTCCATGGCTTCGGATATCTTGCCCAGAGCGGCATGGGTCGTGTCCAGGATGCCCTTCACGCCGCCAAGCTGCTCATTGGCACTGGTCAGGCCCGACATATCGGCGCGAACCTTCTGGGCAACGGCGAAGGCGGCACCATCGTCCTTGGCATCCGAGACACGGAAGCCGGTCGAGATGCGCTTCTGCGTCGCGTTCAGCTCGTCATTCGTCCGGTTGAGGGACTGCAGCGCCACCATGGCGCCGAGATTGGTGTTCACCGAATTCAGCGGCATCGAGGTTTTCCTCCGTTCCAGGAACCGGCTCGTCCGGTTCTGCGCCGCCAGTTTTGGAGACGGAGATGAAAAAAAGAGTTAAGCGGCGCCGTCCACTTGGCTGCGAGCGCCCCGGGCGTTTCCACCCGGGGCTCGGATAGGCGGCCCGGGAAAGCCTAGGCCCACCAGTCCCCGGTCGCGGCGTGATGCGCCATGACCTGCGCGGCCAGGGCATTCCAATCGACCGGGCCGGAGGTGACGAGCGCCGGCTCGGTCGGTGTGGGCACCGCAGGGGCAGGCGCAGGCGTCGTGGGGGCAGGCACTTCCGGCCTGCCGAAGATGAAGTCCACCGGCCCGCCATGCATCAGGTCGGCAGCGGCGCCGGGCATTGCCTCGCCATTGAAGCTGATGCCTTCGACATGCAGGTTGCGGTCGGTCTCGGCGGTGCCGCCCCAGATGTCGTTCAGAAAGTTCACGGTAACGGTGTGGCTGCCCGGCCCCCAGTCGCCGCGCAGGGTCAGGGTGTCGGACTGACCGGCGGAACGCAGGGCGGAGGCCGTGAAGGTGCCGCCGACCTGCATTCCGTCCACGCTGACCGTGTACTGTGCATCACCCTGCCAGGCATCCTGGCTGATGCGCAGCACCAGCGCATCCGCCCCGCTGCCGACCTCCTGCGACACAGGTTCAGCAGGCGTCGGAGCAGGAGCAGGCGCCGGAGCGGTCCCGGCGGACGGGACATACCAGGATCCGGTCGCGGCGTGATTCGCCAGGATCTGCGCCGCCAGAGCGTCCCAGTCGATCGGCCCGGAGGTGACGGGGGCCGGGTCGGTGGATGCGTCTCCACCCGTTGCCGGCTCGGACGGAGTGACCGGAACCGGAGTGGGCGTCGGGACCGGCGCAGGGGTGATTGCGGAACCGCCGATCGGCAGGCCATGCGCATTCACCCAGATCGGCAGCCCCTGGTCATCATAGACCGCATTCCCCTGCCCGCCGCCATCGGCACCGCTGAGGCGGCCATGGCCATAGCCGTAATGGAGCAGGCCGTCGGCCGGCACCGGGCCGTCGAAGGTGACGAGCAGCGTGTCGGGGCCGGTGAGCTTCGCCGCCGTGCCGTGGAGGGTGACATCCCCAGCCTTTACCGACCAGCCGAGGCCACGCGCCGCATCGGCATCCAGCGCAGCCAGCGAACTCGCCGCGTCGAAGGCAACCTTCAGCAGGAGCTGGTTGTCACCAACCGGCGTGGCCTGCACCACCTGCGGGCCGAGATCGTCGATATTGCCGCCCGCCAGCGCCACCGGGGAGCCCGGCTTGGCATATTGCGCCCATTGCTGCGCCAGGGAGAGAGCGATGCGGTCGGCAAGCAGGATCGCGTCCGCATCCGACATGTGCGGCCCGCCATAGTCGGTGGTGCGCGGATTGCCGTCCGTATCGTCATGGCTCATGTCGATGTCGAGCGCACGGGCGGCGATGGCGGCGTTGAAGTCCTGGTCGGCTGCCAGATTCTCCATGCCAATGCGGATCGCCTGGTGGCCCTGGTCGCTGCCCCAATAGGGGATGGCGCTGACGAAGAGATAGGGCAGTTCCGCCGCGGATTGTCCGAATGCCGCGCGGACCAGCGCAGCATCGTAGCGCACGCCGCTCTCCCACTGTTCCGGCGTCAGGGACCAGTTCGTGCTGTCATATTCGTTGTGCAGCCAGACCACCGCGGTCGGGTCGTCCTTCTGCCCGGCGGGAAGCGCGTCGATGAAGTTCAGCAGCCCCTGCTCCAGGCCGGCGGTCTGCCAGCCATTGCGCCAGTCGCCGCCCTTTGGGCTGATCCAGTCCTTCAGAAAGGCGGTGCCACTGTTGACCGTGTTCGCGCCAGTAGGATTGCTGCTCGAATATTGCAGGCTGACGGTGTCCTGGACGCCATCGAAGCCGAGCAGCGCCTCCACCTTGTCAATGATCTCACCATAACCGGCCCAGCCATCGGCTTCGATCATCAGAAGGGCATTGGACTGGCCGCGGATCAGGGCATTCAGATTCACGGAAACCTCTCAGGTTGTCGCGTCAGGCAATGGGCAGGCCGGTTTTCACGAGCCCGTGATTGAATACAGTTTATTGCCCACTCTCGCTGTCGCGATCAACCCAAGATTGAAGATTCCGTGTCGTCTCTGGACAAAAAGGCCGACCCTCGTTGGGCCAGCCCACTAATTCAAACCTGATCGGTGACTTGTCCCTTCCCTCAGAAGCCACTGAGGGCCGTAACCAGTTCCGCGAGGGCCCAGGAGGCAGAGAGCGCCAGCAGCCCGACCAGGCTGGCCTCCTGCAAGGCATTCCAGCCTGTGGAGTCCCGTTGCTGCGGCCTTCGGGGCAGCGGAGGGATGGTGAGGAAGGGATCGGTGTTGTGCCTGTGGTGCGTCTCCATGGGCAAATAAGAACAAATAGAGAACTTTCTGGCAAGCACCAAATGCCGCACCTCGGCCGGTGCCGCCACGGCCCAGGCCGGACAGGCCCGAACCGGGCGGCACGTCACCGCCCATCGCTATGGAAGAGACACCCCGTCCAGCCCCAGCTGGACGCCTCGCTTGTCTCCCCCTCCCAGCGACGATGTACGCGCGTCTATTCCAACCCCGAAGACGTGCGGTCCTGGCCGACGGCAGACGACGCCTATTCCGTCGCGCCCTACCAGACCACGCACAACACCGTCCCCGTTGGGCCGGGCGCCGCAGGGGAGTGCCGGCAATCTCTGCAAGCAACTCAACGACTACGCCGCAGTACGCAGCGGAACCCAAGATGGTGCCGATCGTGCGGGCGCTGACGGACGCGCCAGGATGTCTCCGCCTACTACGGCTCCCTCGGCCCCGCCGCCATGCCGGCCGCGCCCGCCCCGAGCCGGGAGGCCACGCAGCTTGGCCACATCCTGGTCGCACATGGCACGGCCGGGCGCGGCATCCGGGCCTGCGTGAATTGTCACGATCCGCAGGCGGGCAGGATGGTTCCCAGCTTCCCCCAGTTTGCCGGGCACTATGCGGATCATGCCCGCGCGTAAAGCGCCGCCTTCCGCGACGGCTCCCACCGGAACGATCCCGAAGCGCGATGCATGACGTCGCCAAGCGCCTGGACAACGAGGAGATGGCGGCCGTGCCCTCCATCTCGCAGCCCTGACCAGGGACCGTTCGTTGCGAAATCGTAAGAAACCTGGAAAGGCTGCCGGGTCTTCCTCAAAGACCAGCATTGGCGCGGTGATCCGGCCGGTTTTGGCGGGGCTACGGGGAAAGGCAACCGAGCATGTCCGATCTGCTGTGCGACATCTGCCACATCCGGCCCGCGACGGTGCGCGCGCAGGTTGTCAGCAACGGCCGCCGCGAGACGCTGAACCTGTGCGACATGGACTACCGCCGACTGCTGGCGCGCCAACGTCAGGCTTCCCCGCTGGAATCACTGTTCGGCACCGGCCGCGGCAGTTTGTTCGACGATCTCTTTGGCGGCGGCTTCCGGGGCGCCGGTTCCTTCACCGGTCGCGAGGACCGCGAGGAAGCAGGCACCCCCATCCCGATCCGCCGCGGCCGCGGCGGCACGACCGGCGGCATCACCGAGCGGCTGAGCCAGCACGCCACGGAGATCCTGCAGGATGCCGCACGCGTCGCCCAGGACTGGGGCCGGCGGGAGGTGGATACCGAGCACCTGCTCTATGCCCTGGCCGGCGGCGACGTGGTCCGCACGATCTTGGAGCAGTTCAAGATCTCCACCGGCGATCTGCGCACACAACTGGAACGCGAGGCACGGCATGGCGAGGCCGGCGCTGCCGCCCCCGCCGGGGAGGAGATCGGCGTCTCCCCGCGGGTGAAGGATGCGCTCGGCCGCGCCTTCGCCGCCTCGCGCGAGCTGGGCCACAGCTATGTCGGCCCTGAGCACCTGCTGATCGGCCTGGCGGAGGAGGATGAGGGGATGGCCGGCGACCTGCTGCGCCGCCTCGGCCTGACGCCGCAGGCGCTGCGGCAGCAGGTCGTCAAGGTGGTCGGCCGCGGCGCCGAGGAGGGTCGCGTGGACCGTCCGACCAATACCCCGAACCTCGACAAATACGCGCGCGACCTGACGGCCCTGGCGCGCGAGGGCAAGCTGGATCCCGTCATCGGCCGCGCCCGGGAGATCGAAACCACGATCGAGGTGCTGGCCCGCCGCAAGAAGAACAACCCGGTGCTGATCGGCGAGCCCGGCGTCGGCAAGACCGCCATCGTCGAGGGGCTGGCGCAGCGCATCGTCGCCGGCGAGGTGCCGGAATCCCTGCGCGGCAAGCGGCTGGTGGAGCTTTCGGTCAACTCCATGGTCGCCGGCTCGAAATACCGCGGCGAATTCGAGGAACGAGTGCAGCAGATCCTGCAGGAGGTACGCGCCCAGCAGGACCAGCTCGTGCTCTTCATCGACGAGATCCATACCATCGTCGGCGCCGGTGCCACGGGCGGCGAGGGTGGCCTCGACATCGCCAATGTCTTCAAGCCGGCGCTCGCGCGCGGCGAGCTGAACCTGATCGGCGCCACCACCCTGAACGAATACCAGAAGCACATCGAGAAGGACGCGGCCCTGGAGCGCCGCTTTCAGCCGGTACTGGTGGCCGAGCCCAGCGTGGACCAGGCCATCATGATCCTGCGCGGGCTGCGCGACACGCTGGAGGCGCACCATAAGGTCACCATCACCGAGGAAGCGATCGTCGCCGCGGCGGAGCTTTCCGACCGCTACATCACCGGCCGCTTCCTGCCGGATAAGGCGATCGACCTGATAGACCAGGCGGCGGCCCGGGTGAAGATCTCCGCCACCGCCCGACCCGTCGAGGTGCAGGAGCTGGAGGCGGAGGTCCGCCAGCTCAGGCGGGAGGCGGATTACGCTACGTCACGCAAGCAATTCGACCGGGCCAAGGAGATCCAGGCCAGCCACGACGCCAAGGACAAGGAACTGGCAGAGGCGACGGAACGCTGGCGGCGCGAGCGCGGCTCCGGCACCGCCGAGGTGCGGGCAGAGCATGTGGCGCAGGTGGTCTCCAAGCTCACCGGCATCCCGGTGACGGAACTGACCACCGAGGAGCGCCAGCGCCTGACCCGGCTGGAGGAGAAGCTGCACCAGCGCATCATCGGCCAGGAGGAAGCGGTGAAGGCGGTGAGCGACGCCGTGCGCCTGGCCCGCGCAGGGCTGCGCGAGGGGCAACGGCCGGTCGCCACCTTCCTCTTCCTCGGCCCCACCGGCGTCGGCAAGACCGAACTGGCCAAGGCGCTGGCCGAAGCGGTGTTCGGCGACGAGGACGCCATGATCCGCCTCGACATGAGCGAATACATGGAGCGCCACGCCGTCGCCCGGCTCATCGGCGCGCCCCCAGGCTATGTCGGCTATGAAGAGGGCGGGCAGCTCACCGAACGGGTGCGGCGACGCCCCTATTGCGTGGTGCTGCTGGACGAGATCGAGAAGGCGCATCCCGATGTCTACAACACGCTGCTCCAGGTCTTCGACGACGGAAGGCTGACGGACGGCAAGGGCCGAGTGGTGGATTTCACCAACACCATCATCATCGCCACCTCCAATCTCGGTGCCGACATCATCCAGCGGCATCTGCGCGAGAAGCACGGCGCCGGCAGCGCGGCGGAGCAGGCGGTTCTGAAGCGCGAGGTGATGGAAGTGCTGCGCGGGCATTTCCGGCCCGAATTCATCAACCGGATCGACGAGATCATCGTCTTCCATGCCCTGGGGCGAGAGCAGATCCGCCGCATCGTTGCCCTCCAGCTCGACCGGGTGAAGCGCACCGCGCATGGCCAGGGCATCACGCTGGAGGTGGACCAGTCCCTGCTGGACCATTTGGCCACCACCGGCTTCCGCCCGGAATTCGGCGCACGCGAGCTACGGCGCCTGATCCGCTCCGAGCTGGAGACGCGACTTGCCGGCGCGATGCTGGCCGACGAGGTGCATGAGGGCGACACGGTTGTGGCCCGCTGGGATGCGGGCGCCGGCCGGGTCGTGCTGCAATCGCGCGCGCAGCCGGCCGTGCAGCCACAGCCGGAGGCAGGCGGGGGCGAAGGGCGCCCTGCGGCATCCCGTCCGCCCGACGACCGGGTGACGGCTGCCGGGGAGTCGGAGGACGTGGTGGAGGAGGCCAGCCGCCAATCCTTCCCGGCCAGCGACCCGCCGGCCTGGATCGGATCCCGCCTAGCCTGAGGTGCGTCCGGGCTTCCGCCGCTTTCAGCTCTGGCCGGCGGCGCCAGCCGGAGCCGGCGCGCCACCGGTCAGGCCGGTGACGACCGCATCGAGATCCTCGGCCCTGCTCCGGTCGCCGAGCAGGGTACGCGCACCCTCGCGGTCGCCGGCTGCGGCGCGCGCGATGGCGAGGTTCGTCGCCACCCGCGGCGGCGCCCCAGCGCGCCGGGCCAGCGGCTCCAGGATCGCCAGGGCCTCCGGCACCCTCCCCGCCAGCAGCAGCGACATGGCCAGGTTGTTCGCCACCGCCACATTGCCGGGCGCCAGAGCCAGCGCCGCCCGGTAGCTTCGCTCCGCCTCCGCATGCCGCCCCATGAGGTCAAGCGCCATGCCCCGGCCATCCAGCGCGCCGACATCCCGCGGGGCGCCGGACAGGACCCGGTCGAAGAGCTGCAATGCCTGTTCCGCCGAGTCGCCGCGCAGCCGCAACCGGCCAAGCTGCGTCAGCAGCACCGGATCGGAGGGCTGGCGCGCCAGCGCGCGGTTCAGCACTTCCTCCGCCTGGGCGGCATTCCCAGCGCGGGCGAGGGCCGAGGCAAAGCGCGCCTGCAGGTCGGCACGGCCGGGCTCGGCCGCCGCCGCGGCGGCGTACATCGAAAGGGCGATATCGGTCTGGCCGGAGGCCTCCGCGGCGGCGGCGATCCGCAGCCGGGACTCGCCCCCCAATTCCCGCCTCCCCTCGCCCTGCCCGCCAGCGCAGGCGGCCAGGAGAAGGGCGGCGGCCAGCGCCGGGAACATACCTGGCCATCTCATTGCGAACTTCCCATGGTCTTGCCGATCTCCAGGATCGACGGCCCGATCAGGGCGATGAACAGGGCCGGCAGGATGAACAGGATGAGCGGGCCGACCAGCAGGGCGGGCAGCCGGATCGCTTTCTCCTCGATGCGCAGCATGCGGTCCTGTCGCATCTCGTTGGCGAGGACGCGCAGCGCCTGGGCCAGCGGCGTGCCGTAGCGCAATGTCTGCGACAGCGTGGCGCCGAGACGCTTGAACCCCTCGATATCCGTCCGCTCCCCCAGCCGCTCGAGCGCAGCGCTCCGGTCGGGCAGCATGCGCATCTCCTGCACCAGGATGTTGAGCTCCAGGGCGATCGCCCGGTTCGAGCCCGCCATCTCCCGCGCCACCCGGTCCACCGCGCTCTCCAGCCCGAGCCCCGCCTCCGCCGCCACGACGAGCAGGTCCAGCGCGTCCGGAAGTCCCTTGCGCAGCTGGT
>CALGVL010000204.1 GCA_937930165.1 uncultured Acetobacteraceae bacterium | reverse complement strand
CCCGCGGGATGTGGCCCCTCGCCCATCGCGATGTCACCGAGCGAGAGGATACCGACCAGCCGCTTCTCGCGGTTCACCACCGGCAGGCGACGAAGCTGCTGCTCACCCATATTGCGCGCGACCTGGTCGAGATCCTGGTCCTCGAAGCAATACTTCACCTCCTGGGTCATCAGCTCCCGCACCTTCGTGTTCGGGCCGCGACCCTGGGCAACGCCGCGCACCGCGATGTCGCGATCCGTGATCATGCCGATCAGGTGATTGTCGGCGGCAACGGGCATGGCGCCCGCATCGCATTCGGCCATGCATTGCGCCGCCTGCCGGATGCTGTCGTCCGGGCCGATAATGCGGACGTCGCGCGTCATCTTGTCGCTGACCTTCATACCATTTCTCCCTTCGTCCTTGTGCCTGCGCAGTCAGATGGCCGGTCCCTGCGGCTCGCGCCGGTGCACCGGTTCCTCGGCCGCAGGCATGGATACGGCCGCCACCTCGGTCCATAGCCCCTGCACCGGCCTGGGCAGGGCTTGGACCAGCTTTCCGACCTGACCCGGATCGAGGTGATGGGCGAGCACGCGAAACACGGCCTGCGTCACGTCACGGACATTCACCGGACGCGTGCCATGCAGACCCTCCGCCACCCGCTCCAGGAAGCCCTCCTCGGTGCGGATCCGCTCGGGCTGCCGGGCCGGGTCGAACTGGTCGTAGTAGAGGCCGCGCACCAGCAGCGGCAGTTGCGCGCCGACATGCACGGCCAGTTCCAGCGGCACGCGGTCACGCAGCGCGTGCAGCACCGCGCCCAGCGCCCGCCAGGCAAGCTGCCGGTCGGGGCCGAGCCGCTCCATGATCTCATCGAGCCAGATATGCGTCCCCTGAAGGGTCCTGTCGAAAACATCGAGGCCGCTTGTGGCCATGGCATGTCCCTCCTCGCCACCCGCGGCCCGCCTCGCGGGCCGGCGCAGGAGCGAACGCGTCCTCGCCGCGGGTGGTTCATGGCGGCGGCGCAAGGCCCAGCGGCGCTGCAGCATCCTGCATGGAGCGCGGCGACGCGGCAGTTGCGCGATGCATTCCACGGGCGATCCCTGGAAGCGATCCGCATAGGCGCCGCTGCATCCGCCCCCGCTGGCGCTCGGGGCAATCCTGGCCCGCAGGCCCTGTTGGCAAGCCTTGAAACCGGCACCGGGGCCGCTCCCAGAGCGCGCATCCCCGGCAGGAACACAAGCGGACGGAAGGCGATGGACCATCGCGGAGGCGGAAGCGAAGGGCGTGCAGGTGCAGACCTGGGCATGCAGCAGGGCGACGCGCTGGAGATCGTCGGCCAGCACTACACAGCCGCCATCGCCGTCCCGCCCTATCCCGAGGATGAGACTCTGGAGATCATCCGCCTGGACGGGCTGCAACGCGCCAATGCCGGCGTGAGCGCGGGCGAGCGCATCGAGATCCGCCCCGTGGAGGCGAGGGCGGCCGGAGATCATGGGCAGCTATTATCGACAGCCTGGTGCCGGCGCGCGGCGGCGGATTGGGCGAACCGGCGGTAGCGGAGTGCGTGGTCAACACCATCCTGGCCGGGATAGATGGGCTGGAGGAACTGCAGGGCGTCGTCGTGATCGGCGCCGCCAACCGGTCGAACCTGCTGGACCCGGCGCTGCTCTGCCCCGGCCGTTTCGACGAGCTGGTCTATGTCCCGGTGCCCGATGAGGCCGGGGCGCCTGGGCGGCAGGCATCCCCGGCCCTGGCCCGCCTCGCCCTGCCGCGGCTGATCAAGGCGGCACCGCCCGCATCCGGCCACCCAACCCTGCCACTTCACGCCCTGCCCCCTGCACTGGCCCGCGGGCGGCGACCCTGCCTGCCCCGCTTTGGGACAGAATTTCTATTTTCGTCTTGACTTAGGATTTCTGGCTTGACTTAGGAACAAATACCGAACATACCGCCTGCGCCACTACGGAGGCGCAGGCGCATGGACCAACCCAATCCCTCCCCCGCCCCTGACCCCTGGGCTCTGCTGCGCACCCCGACGCGCATTCTCCTCTCCGGTCTTGCGCTGGTTGCGGTGCTGCTTGCCGCCCAGGGTGCGGGGCTGCCCCTGCCAGGCAGCCTCTTCGCCTGGCTGGGCGAGAACCCCGCGCTTTTCGCCGCGCTGCTGGTCTTCGCGGTCGGGCTGGGCTTCGCCGCCTTCCTCTGGTGGCTGGCCGCCCGCTGCTTCGCCCTGCTGCGCGACCCGCGCACCACCCCAGAGCAGCTCGCCAGCCTGCGCGACCTGCCGCTGGCCCTGCCCGAGGGCACTGTACGCGCCCTGCTCGCCCTGATCGTCGGCGTCATCGGCCTGCCGCTGCTGCTGTTCAGCCAGAGCCTCGGCCTGCGGGACGCGGTGGCGGGCTATGTGAACGGCATCATCGCCGGGGTTTTCGGCTACTACTTCGGCGCTCGCTCCATGTCTGCCGATGCGCAGACGACGCGCCGCCTGGGTGAGGCCCTGTCCAGCCAACAGCAGCAGGCGGAGGCACTCCGCGCCGAAAACGCCGCGCTGGGCCAGCGCGCCGCCGAGGCCGAAGCCGCTGGCGCGCGTCCTGGGCAATTGGCGGCGGCGCTGGACGGCCTCTCCCGCCAGATCGGCGTCGCCGAGGCGCTGCTGGAGACGCTCGGCCCCGCCCTGCCGTCCGGCCTGCTGCCCTCCGGCGCCGCCGAGATGCTGCGCCGTGCCCGGACCGTAGCCGCGGAGGCGGGCGCGCTGGCAGACGGGCAGGTGGATGCCGCCAACCTGCAGCGCGTGACCGGCGCGCTGGCGGAACTCGCCGGGCGGGACGGCCCCTTCGCCAGCCTGCTGCGCCAGGCTGCCGGCGCCCTGCCGGCGATCAGCGGCGGGCCGCTGGCCGGGGTGGCGCTGCTGCTCGGCCTCGGCTGGCAGGCGGGCAGCGCCGCCTGGCGGCGCTGGCGGGCCCAGGTGCTGGCGGCGCCGCATGACCCGACACTCTTCGATCCGGGCACCATCACTCCCGCCTCCGCCCTGCTGCGGCTGGACGCGGCGCCGATCTTCGCCCGCGCCTTCGCATCGCTGCGCGACCAGCCCGGCTTCGCCGCCGGCCTGCTCGACATCGTGCTGCGGGATGACGCGGCAGAACGGCTCTGGGCGGCGCATGGGTCGCGCTTCGCCTCGCCCGAGGAGGCGGCGGCGGGGCTGGCCGAGTTCCGCCATGCCCTGCTGGCGGAGCGCGCCGCGGCGGATGTCACCCCCTCCGTCCTCGCGGCGGTGGAGGCAGGGCTGGCCAATGCCGCCCCGGCGCTCCGCCCCGCCGTGGTGGCGCCGGAGACGGCCCATGCCCTGCTCGTTGCCGCCGGCGCTGGTGGCGGCACGCCGGATTCCCGTGCGGCGCTGGAGGCGCTGGCGATGCTGCTCGGCCTGATGCGGGAAAGGAAATTGGACCTGGTCCGCACCATGGCGGAGCTGCAGCCATGAGGCTTCTTTTCCTGACACCCCTGCTGGCCGGCTGCACCCTGGCGGCCGACCTCGCGGACCCGCCCCTGGCCCAGCTCGCCCGCTGGCGGGAGGCCGATCGGGCGGCGATCGCGGCGCAACCGGTGGTGAGTCCCTGCCCCACCGCCAACCCGGCCTGCCGCCGGCTGCACGCCATGCGCGCCGAGGCCTGCCTTTCCCTGGCGCTGGAGGCGCGCGCCCCCGGCGCCGCCTGCCCCGGCCCGGCGCAGGCCACGCGCCTGGACTGCGCAGCAGAAGGCTATGCCGCGGCGCTCGCCACCGGGGCGGAGGGCGCATCCGTGCTGCAGGCCGGGCTGGCGCAATCCCTGCTCTGCCGCGCCGAATTGGACCCGCCAGCCCTGGCCGCCAGCCGCGCCACCCGCGCCGCGGACGCCGCACGGCAGGCCCCGCCGCCGCGCGATGCCCTCTACGGCGCCTGGGCCGCGCTGATCGCCGCCCGGCCCGGCGCCGGCGCCGACCCGGCCCGCTGCCGCGCGGCGCGCGAGGCCCTGGCGCTGGCCCGCCGGGCCACGCCGCCCATGCAGGACCGGCTGCTCGCCGATGCGGCGATGCAGCTTCGCCAGATCCCCGGATGCGAGGAATCCCGATGAGGCTGGAGCGCGACCTCTCCTTCCGCTTCCCCCTGATGCGCGGCGAGGATGTGCGCACCGTGCAGCAGGCGCTGATCCGCGCCGGCCTGCTGCAATCCGAGGCGGACGGTATCTTCGGCCCGCTGACGCGCGATGCCGTCATCCTGTTGCAGGCGCGGGCCGGCCTGCCGGCCGACGGCGTCCTGCGCCGCGAAACCTGGGAGCGGCTGCTGCCCGACGCCCCTCCACCCGCGAAGCCGGCGCTGGACTGGCAGGCGGCGCTGCGGCCCTTCCTGCCCCGCCTGACCGTGCCACACGGGCCGCCCCTCGGCCCCGGCACGCGGCGCTGGCGCCTGACCCCGGCGGGCGTGCTGCTGGAGGGCGAGGCCGCGCCGCGCCGCACCCCCGGCGCCCCGCGCACCGCCGCGGGCTGCTGGGACCGCTTCCGTGTCCCGATGCAGGCGGCGGCGCAGCGCTTCGGCGTGCCGGTGGAATTGCTGCTCGCCACCGCCTGCACCGAGAGCGGCGGCCGCGCCGAGGCGGTGCGCGAAGAACCCGGCTTCATCAGCGACCGGGAGACGCCGCACCGCGTCTCCCCCGGCCTGATGCAGACCCTGATCAGCACGGCGCGGGAGGCACTGGGCGATCCCTCCCTGGACCGCGCCCGGCTGCTGGAGCCGGCGGTCTCGCTTGCCGCCGGGGCGGCGGTGATCCGACGGCAGGCAACGACCGGGAAGCTGCCGACCGGATTCGATCCGCCCCTGGTCGCCATCGCCTACAATGCCGGCAGCCTGCGGGCGGCGAGCGCGCCGGAGAACCCTTGGGGCCTGGTGCAGACCCGCCGCGACGCCCGCCACTGGCATGCCGACAGCTTCCTGGCCTTCCTGAACGACGGCTTCGCCGTGCTGGCCGCCGACCCGCCCGATCCGGCCACCCCCGCCTTCAGCCCGCTGCTGCAGGAGGCCGGGTGAGCCGGGCTTGCCCCGCCCCTGGCCCAGTGCGATGTTCCGGCCGCTTTTCCACCACCCCGGCACGCCCGCGGGAGATGACGAGGACAGGTATGGCCAAGATCAAGGTGAAGAACCCGGTCGTCGAACTCGACGGGGATGAGATGACCCGCATCATCTGGGGGTTCATCAAGGACAAGCTGATCCTGCCCTACCTGGACATCGACCTGAAGTATTACGACCTGGGCATCCAGCACCGCGATGCCACCGATGACCAGGTGACGGTGGATGCCGCCAACGCCATCAAGCAGTACGGCGTCGGCGTGAAATGCGCGACCATCACCCCGGACGAGGCGCGCGTCGCCGAATTCGGCCTGAAGAAGATGTGGCGCAGCCCGAACGGCACCATCCGCAACATCCTGGACGGCACCATCTTCCGCGAGCCGATCATCTGCAACAACGTGCCGCGCCTGGTGCCGCACTGGTCGAAGCCGATCGTGGTCGGCCGCCATGCCTATGGCGACATCTATCGCGCCTCCGAGACCAAGATCCCCGGCCCCGGCAAGGTGACGCTTTCCTACCAGCCGGCCGGCGGCGGCGAGCCGATCGTGCTGGACGTGCACGACTTCAAGGGCCCGGGCGTGGCGCTCGGCATGCACAACACCAAGGCGTCGATCGAGGGTTTCGCCCGCGCCTGCTTCAACTACGGCCTGGCGCGCAACTACCCGGTCTACCTCTCCACCAAGAACACGATCCTCAAGGCCTATGACGGCATGTTCAAGGACGTGTTCCAGGAGATCTTCGACAAGGAATTCGCCGACAGGTACAAGGCGAAGGGCCTGACCTACGAGCACCGGCTGATCGACGACATGGTGGCCTCCGCCCTCAAGTGGGAAGGCGGCTATGTCTGGGCCTGCAAGAACTACGACGGCGACGTGGAGAGCGACATCGTGGCGCAGGGCTTCGGCTCGCTCGGCCTGATGACCTCCGTGCTGCTCTCCCCGGATGGCAACACGGTGGAGTCCGAGGCGGCGCATGGCACCGTCACCCGCCACTACCGCGAGCACCAGAAGGGCCGCGAGACCAGCACCAACCCGATCGCCTCGATCTTCGCCTGGACCCGTGGCCTGGCCTATCGCGGCCGGTTCGACAACACACCGGATGTGACCGCCTTCGCCGAGACGCTGGAGAAGGTCTGCATCGAGACGGTCGAGAGCGGCTTCATGACCAAGGACCTCGCGATCCTCATCAGCAAGGACCAGCCCTGGCTCAATACCCAGGCCTTCCTGGCGAAGATCGACGAGAACCTGCAGAAGGCGATGAAGAAGTAACCGCGGCAGGCTGCCGGTTGCCGGGGCGGGTCCGCAAGGGCCCGCCCCTTTTCGTTGCGGGGTGAAGCAGGTTGCGGCGCATGCATTGCCAACCGCTTCCTCCCTGTGGGAAAGCTGCGGCGGCACCACGCAGCCGCCGGTCCCGTCGCAGCGACCGCGTCCGCGACGTCTGCGGAGCCGATGTTCCGCAACGACATGGCCGCCGCGGCAACACACCGATCATGCGATGCGCGATCAGCGTATCGTTCCCTCCACGCTACTCTCGTTGACTTGCCTCATGCGGCGCCCCAAGTCCCGATGACGCACTTTTGAGTGAGTTTGCCCGGGAGGCCGCAGTTCCGAATGCGCCAGATGCGCCGCATCTTCCATGCCATCCGCAGACGAGGCCCGGCCCGCCGGGTCCGTTTCAGGCTCGGCCTTGCCCTCCTCATTCTCCTCGCGCTGGGCCTGGGCGGCGGTGCCTCGCTGCTGGCGATCCGGGCGCAGCAACCCGCGCCGACGGCCTCCGAGGTGCAGGCCACCGCGCCGAGGCTGATCTCCTTCAGCGCCTATAATGCGGCCCTGGAGCGCGGCGAGGTCGCCAAGGTGGCGATCGGCATCAGCGCCGAGGACTACCAGCGGGCCTTGGTGACGATGCGCGACGGCTCGCGGCACCTGCTCCGCGCGCCGACGGAATGGCATCCGAAGGATGCGATGCTCGCGCATGGCGTCGAGGTCAGCTTCGGCATTCCACAGGAGGCGCTGGACGCGGCGAATGCGCAGCAGACTGCCGGTGCCGGCGCCATCCTGACGCGCGTGGCGGAGGTGCTGGTCCCGCTCCTCGTCCTGCTCCTGCTTTGCTTCCTGTTCTGGATGGTGCTGCGGCAGGCAAGGGGGCGCGGCTCGGCCGGGCGCCTCTACCAGCCCGATGCCGCATCCCGGCGCGTGGCCTTCCAGGATGTCGCCGGGCAGGATGCGGCGAAGGCGGAGCTCGGCGACGTCCTCGCCTATCTGCGCGATCCGCGCCGCTTCGATGCGGTCGGCGCCAAGCCGCCGCGCGGGGTGCTGCTGCTCGGCCCGCCAGGCACCGGCAAGACGCTGCTGGCGCGCGCCCTGGCCGGCGAGGCGGGCGTCCCCTTCTTCCATGCCGCCGGCTCCGACTTCGTCGAGATGTTCGTCGGCGTCGGCGCCAGCCGCGTGCGGCGGCTCTTCGCGCGCGCGCGCAAGCACGCGCCCTGCATCGTCTTCATCGACGAGATCGACACGATCGGCGCAGCACGGACCTCCGGCGCAGCCGGGGGCGACCGCGAGCACAATCAGACCATCACCCAGTTGCTCACCGCGATGGACGGGATCGAGGGCGCGACCGGCGTAGTGGTGATCGGCGCGACGAATTTCACCGAGGCGCTGGACCCCGCGCTGCTGCGGCCCGGGCGCTTCGACCGCCACGTCACGGTCGGCCTGCCCACCCTGGGCGAGCGCGCGGCGATCCTGCGCGTCCATGCACGGGGCAAGCCGCTGGCGGCGGATGTGGACCTGGACGGGCTGGCGCGGCGCAGCGGCGGCATGTCGGGCGCGGATCTGGAGTCCCTGCTCAATGCCGCGGCGCTGCTCACCGCGCGCGAAGGCCGGAAGGAGATCACCGGGCGCGACATCGAGAAGGCCTTCGACACCGTCCTGATCGGCGCCGAGCGGGACGGCCTGCATCTGTCCGAGCACGACCGGCGGGTGACGGCGGTGCATGAGGCCGGGCACGCCCTGGTGGCGCTGCGCATGCCAGCATCGGATCCGCTGCACAAGGTCACCGTCCTGCCGCGGGGCCAGGCGCTCGGCGTCGCCATCATGCAGCCGGATGGCGAGCGGGTGCTGGAGACGCGGGCGCGGCTCAAGGCACGGCTCGCCTATGGCTATGGTGGCCGCGTGGCGGAGGAGGTGATCTTCGGCAAGGAGGATGCCAGCACCGGCGCGCAGGGCGACCTCGTCATGGTCACCGACCTCGCACGGCGGATGGTCCTGGAATGGGGTCTCGGCGAGGAGGAGAACGGGTCGGCACCGCTCTCCTGGTCGCGCCGGCAGGCGGCGGATCCGACCGTCTCGCGCGATGCGCAACTGCGCCTGGAGCGTTCCATGCAGCGGCTTGCGGACGAAGCCTATGCGCGGGCGACGGAGATCCTCACGCGCGAGCGCGCCGGCCTGCTCGCCCTGGCCGAGGCGCTGCTGGAACGCGAGACCCTGACGGGCGACGAGGCGCGGGCGGTCGTCGACCGCGCGCTGAGCCCCGCCACGGCCTGACCGGCCCCCAGGCTCCACATGGGAGGATGCGCGGCGGCGCGCGGCCTGCCTTCGGCCCGCTGCCATGCCGGCGGCCACGGGTGAATGACCAGGCGCCTCGCGGGCAGGGCCAAGGTCAGGCCAGCAGAATGCCGGAGCGCCGTCGGCTGACTGGCGAACTGGCCGTTTATGCCTCAAGTCAAAACATCGTCCTTTGGAATTATTCCACCACATTCCCGACCTAATCATTGTTCCATTTTCTGTATCTACTATAACGGAAGCGAGAGCGGCCTCTCCTTCCCGCGAATTGCATTGACAGTTCGGCCCGTCCCGAACATCACGCCCCCCGCAACAGACACCGGCAACATGGCGATGGCGCGGCAGAGCGGCAGCGCCGGGGACGGAACCCGGCCGGTTTCGCCGCTGTTACTTGTCGCGTTCTGAACGACACCTTTCCGCAACAGCCGGAGCTGGAAACAGGGTATGGGGACGTTTGACAACCTGAACCCGACGCCCTTGCCGGAGACAGGCTGGCGCCAGACCTTCTTCGCAGGGTTTGACGGCGCCTTCCTCGATCGCGCCGCCTGGCCGCTGGTGCAGTGGGGCCCCGCCGGCAACGGCGCCTACCAGTTCTCCCCCTTCGCCGTGACCGAATTTGGCGGCGAGGCGGCGATCAACACCCAGGGCACGGCCGATGGCTGGATCAGCGGCGCCTTCCAGCAAGGCTGGAATGGGCAGCTCTACGGCCGCTACGAGATCCGCGCCGCCCTCGATCCCGGCCAGGGGATCACCGCCGCCATCCTGCTCTGGCCGACCGACGGGACGAGCGACTACGAGGTGGATCTGATCGAAAGCCGCAACGCCTCGCGCACGCTGAATGCCCTCACCGTGCACGGGCCGAACGGGTGGGACGACCAGGTCACCCAGAATTTCGAGTACGACGCCACCCAGTGGCACACCTATGCGGTGGACTGGCTGCCTGGGGAACTGATCTTCTACCTCGATGGCCAGGAGATCTGGCGCACCAGCGAGCGGGTGCCGAACAAGCCGATGTCGCTCGGCTTCCTCGGCTATGTGAATGCCTGGAACGATCTCTGGCAGGGCGGCCCGCCGGATGCCACGACGCCGGGCTTCAGCAGCCTGCACATCGACTGGGTGCGGATCTGGACCCCGGAGAATCTCTATCCCGGCGCCCTGCCGGTGGCGCTCTATGGCACGCTGGACGGCCTGCGCCAGACCACCGATCCCTGGACCGGCACCTGGATGGCCGGCAATACGGGGGAGTTCGCCCGCACCGGCGTGCGCAGCCTCGGCCCGACCCCCTATGCGACGACCTGGAACGCGGCGCAGTGGGGCGACCTCGACACCGTGGTCAGCCATCCGACCGCCTGGGATGCGAGCTTCGCCGGCCGGCTGCTCTACGCCAATTTCGTGCAGGCCGAGCTGGATCTCAGCGCCGCCGGGACCAAGCCCCTGGATGTGGTGGTGGAAGGGGCGATGCGCGGCGACCTCGCCACCGGGGAAGGCGACGACAAGGTGGTCTGGGTGGCGCATAGCGATGCGCCCGGGCCGGGCAACACCATGACCATCGTGACCGGCGGCGGCAATGACGGCATCACCGTCACCGCCCCGGCACTGAGCGGCTTCGACGAGCTCTTCGCCTGGGGCGGGCGCTGGCATGGCGACTATGCCGGCAGAGACTCGGTGGCGCAGATCGGCGCCGGGGTGGGGAACGACCGGATCACCCTGCTCGCCGGCAGCGGCACGGTGGATGGCGGGGCGGGCGACGACACGGCGGTGCTCCCCGGCAATGCGGCACGCTATCAGGTGCAGGCACAGGGGGATGGCTCGACCCGGGTGGTGGACGGCGCCAGCGCGCTCGGCCCCTACATCCTGTGGGGAGTGGAGCGGCTGCAGTTCGACGACGCCAGCCTCACCGCCCCGGGCCAAGCCGCCTATCCCGGCGTCATTGCCATCAATCCCGTGCCGGCATCCGATGGGCCTGCCAACAGCATCACCGGCACGCCCGGGGATGACCGCCTCGCTGACCGCCCCGGCGACACCACCATCGACGGCCTGAGCGGCTATGACTGGCTCGACCTGCAGGGGAGCGGCTATCGCGGCGGCCAGGTGAGCCCGCAGGCGGATGGCAGCCTG